>JAOZUP010000127.1 GCA_029938595.1 Thermoanaerobaculales bacterium
TGGTCTATCATTCTGGGAAATTGCACTGATCCTCGTTGTCGCCCTGGTGGTGCTTCTCAGCGGAGCGACCGCCGGCGCGCTCTTCGGCGAGCGCTCGGTGCCCGAGGAGGAAACCGAGCTCATGGTCCGCGCGTCGAGGGTGGTTAATCTGCTGCTCGAGTGGCTGCCCACCGAGCAGGACCCTGCCGACATCGTGTACGACGGCATCTCCGGCATGCTCGAGGTCCTCGACCCGCATTCGAACTACCTCGATCCCCGCACCTTCCACAAGATGCGGTCGCGCCAGGAGGGATCGTTCTTCGGCGTCGGCATCATCATCTCCCGGCGCAACGGCAAGATCACGGTAATCGCGCCGATGGCGGGTACTCCGGCCGCGTCCAAGGGTCTGCGGACGGGCGATATCATCTCGGCCGTCGAGGGCGAGGTCACTGAGGACCTGAGCCTCGACGACGTTGTTGACCTGGTTCGCGGTCCAGAAGGCACGACGGTAGAGCTTACGATCGATCGGCCCGGGCTTTCCGATTCGTTCACAGTAGACATCAAACGCGCCCGGATCCCGCAAAACACAGTGCGCTACGCGTTCTTGGTCCGGCCCGAGGTCGGGTACATCCGCCTCTCGGAGTTCACCTCGAGCAGTACACGCGAGGTCCACGAGGCCATTGACCGCCTCGAGTCGGAAGGGATGAAGAGCCTGATCTTCGACCTCCGAAACAACCCCGGCGGGTCGTTGGACGCCGCCATCGGTGTTTCGGATGCGTTCCTCGCCGAGGGCGATCTCATCGTCACAACCCGTGGACGGACCCCATCGAGCCACACCACCCTGGTAGCACCCGGCCACGACGAGTCATTCAAAGGACCGCTGCTAATCCTCGTCAACGAGGGTTCGGCTTCGGCGTCGGAGATCGTCGCTGGAGCGGTCCAGGACCACGATCGCGGTCTCGTCCTGGGGGACGTCACCTGGGGCAAAGGCCTCGTCCAGACGGTCTTCACCGTGCGTGACACCGGCCTCGCCCTGACCACCGCGCGCTACTACACACCATCCGGCCGATCGATTCAGCGTGATTACGACTCGTTCATCGACTACATCACCCACCGCAACGGCAACTCCGATTCAAACGGCGAGGACATTTACGAGACCGATGCCGGTCGAACCGTGCTCGGAGGAGGCGGCATCACGCCTGACGTCGTTCTCAGCTCCAGGACGCTGTCGGAGAACCTCGCCCGGCTCTACGGGAACTCGGCGTTCTTCCGTTTTGGAGTCGAGATCCTCGAGGACATTCCCGAGGCTGAGCAGGCCGCCACCGGCCGCGCCTTCGTCGTCGACGAGGAGGTCTTGAATCAGTTCTGGACATGGCTGGACGAGCACGATGTTCTTCCGGAGGGGCACCTCGAGGACCTCAAGAGCACTCCCCAGGATGTCTCTGATGTGGCTCTGGGCATCCAGGTCGAAGTACTCAACGCGACGCTCGGGCTCGACGACGGTTACCGCACGGCTCTGAACACCGATGACCAGTTCCTAGCCGTTCTCGACCATCTCGAGGAAGCCGAGGACTTCTGGATCGTGTGGCAAGAAGCCAATCCTGAATGAGGAGTTAGGAATTAGGAATGAGGAATTAGGAATGCCGCCCATCCGCCCGTGTCTGGGAGAGGGTGGTTCGGAATTCCTAATTCCTAATTCCTAATTCCTAATTCGTGGGCGTTCTTCCCAAATCAGGGTGACCGGACCGTCGTTAACCAGCTCGACGTCCATCAGGGCGCCAAAGACCCCGGTTTCGACGCGCACGTCCTTGGCGCGCAGCAGGCCGAGAAAGCGCTCGAAGAGCGGCGCCGCCTGATCACCCGGCATCGCGTGGTCGAAGCTCGGGCGCCGGCCCTTGCGGATCGAGCCTGCGAGCGTGAACTGCGAGACGGCGAGCACTGCGCCCCCGACCTCGTCCAGACCGCGATTCATGCGGCCGTCGTCGTCTGAAAATATGCGCAGGGTGGCCAGCCGTTGGGCCGCGTGCTCGAGCTGCTCTTCGCCGTCGCCTCGTTCAAGGCCCACGAGAGCCACCAGGCCGGCGCCGATGCGGCCGACGGTTTCTCCGTCCACCCGCACGTCGGCGCGGGACACCCTCTGAATCACCATCCTCATGATTTGCCCCCTCGTCTTAGGGTCGACAGCAGCAGCGACAGCTCGCGCCCACCGAGCGCGGTTACCAACCCGATGTACACCGCCCCCGCCGGGAGCAGCACGGCCGCCAGGCGAATCGCACCGTCCAGAGACGTGTGGTCGATTCCCGTCAGCCAGGGTCGAATCTGAATCAGACCCGCCGCAATCATGGCCGTTGCTGCAAGCTGCCGACCGACGGCCGCCAGCGAACTCCCGATGCGGGCGCCGCCGAGGCCGTAACGCCGCCCATACAACAAGGTGAGAAAAACTGCAAAGCAGGCCATCGCGAGGGTGTTGGCCCAGCCGAGACCCACGG
This sequence comes from Thermoanaerobaculales bacterium, assembly GCA_029938595.1. Lineage (GTDB taxonomy): Bacteria > Acidobacteriota > Thermoanaerobaculia > Thermoanaerobaculales > Sulfomarinibacteraceae > Sulfomarinibacter. Next base: position 2,469 of record JAOZUP010000127.1, read on the forward strand.
TGCCGTAGGGACCGACCAATCGGGCGCAGGCCGCGGTGAAGATGATCAGCGCCACCAGGCTGCCCCACATCGGCGTACGGGTGTTCTTCTGGGCGAAGAATGCGCTCGCCATGACCTTGACGTGCCCCGTCCCGACCAGCGAAAAGGCATAGGCGCTCAGAGTCGCACCGGTCACCGCCACGTCCGTGGTATTGAAGCGGCCGCCTCCGAACAGAAAACCGATGATCGGCCGCGACAGAATCGCCATCACAACCGCCGCAGGAAGGGTGACGAAGCTGACCAGGGTCACCGTCCCGAGAAGGGTCCGCGACGCTCGCTCCGGCGCCTCCCGCAACTCGCGCGACAGCAGGGGTAGGAGCACCGTCGTCAACTGCACCACCACGGCCCCGAATACGAGCTCGGTCACGCGGTAGGCGCCGTAGGTGTAACTCACTCCGGCATCGATGTACGAGGCGAAACGGTTGGAGATCAACTGATTGATCTGGTTGATTCCAAGAACCGGAATGCCGGGCAGCATCAGGAGCAGCACGGAGCGCACCTGCAGGTTGCGGAAGCCGCTCCACAGCGGCCTCAGCGAGTAGCCGAGGCGGCGCACCGCCGGCGCCTGCACCGCAAACTGCAGGATACCGCCTACCAGAACCGCGACCGAGAGCACCGGCGCCGGGTTACTGAATCTGGGCAGCACGAACCACGCGGTGGCGGCAATGGTGAGGTTGTAGAACATCGGTGTTGCGGCCGAAAGCAGAAAGCGCTCGTGGCTGTTGAGCACCGCCTGCAAGAGGGCTGCGAGGGAGATCAGGAGGAGGTAAGGGAACATGATCCGGTTCATGAGGATGGTCGTCTCGAGCTTGCCAGGAACGGCCGCGAAACCCTCGGCATAAAGCCTCACCAGCCACGGCGACAGTAAAATGCCGACGGCGACGACCGCCCCGACCACCAACAGCAGCACTGCCAGCAGGCCGCGGAAGAGCTCCAGCGCCTCCCGCCGGTCGCCATCCTTGCCGGTCAGCTGCGACAGGGTCGGGACGAAGGCGGCGTGCAACGTTCCCTCCGCAAACAGGCCACGAAAGGCGTTAGGGATTCGGTTGGCCGTCCGGTACATGTCGTAGAGATGGCCCGCACCGATGACCGAAAACAGGGCCTTGTCCCGCAGGTACCCGGTGATCCTGCAGACCAGAGTCACCACCGCCATCCGGGAGGCGTAGTGAACGACGCGCCGCTCCTGACTCACGACCGCAAAGGTACCACCGCCGTCACAGCACAAAGTGACCGGAAATTGACAAATTGATGGCGGCACGACGTAAACTTCGTTTCCCTGTCGCCAAACAATTTCGGATTTCGGATTTCGGATTTCGGATTTTTCTCCCGCCCACCGATCCTCTCTGGCGTGTATGGATGGCAAATCCGAAACCCCGTGGCGGTGGATGGGTGGGCATTCCTAATTCCTAATTTTGGGAGCCGAATTGCGCCGCTGCTGTGCTACCATTCGCCTGTCCTTTCCACGCTGAGAAGGAGCACATCATGGGAATCAACAAAGTCATATTGGTTGGAAACGTGGGTCGTGACGTTGAGTTTCGGGCCACCCAGAGCGGACAGAACCTCGCCAAGTTTTCTCTTGCCACGACCGACAGGCGATTCAAGGACGAAAACGGCAACCCTCGCACCGAATGGCACAATATCGTCGCCTGGGGCAAGCTGGCGGAGATCTGCGATCGTTACGTGACCAAAGGGAAACTACTCTATATCGAGGGGCAGATCCGCACGCGCACGTACGAGCAGGACGGACAGAAGAAGTACTTTACCGAGATCAACATGGAGCAAATGGAAATGCTCGGATCGAAGTCGTCCGGCGGCGGGGCCCCGAGCGGGGATTACGGCGCGGTAGCGCAAAACTTCCCGGACGATGCCGACGACGTGCCATTCTGAGTACATCTGAACGGACGGATCATCTGCAGCCTCCCGCGGCGTTCGCGGGAGGCTTTTTTTTCTAGATTCAAGCTAACCCTTGACAGGGGTTGAGCTTCCAGGTAAGTTTCCAGTCCCCGTGTCTGGGGAAGGAGGAGTGGATGATCAAGTCGGATCTGGTCGAGAGGGTGATGAAGGCCACCGATCTTCCAAAGCCCAAGGCGAACGAGGCAGTCAATGCCCTGTTCGACGGCATGAAGAGCGCTCTCCTGCGAGGCGACCGGATTGAGCTGCGCGGCTTTGGCGTGTTCCAGGTCAAGGACCGCAAGCGCGGCATCGGACGAAATCCCAAGACCGGCCGCGAAGTCGAGATTCCACCCGGGAAGACCATCCGCTTCAAACCGGGTAAGGCATTGCGCAACATGAGCTGAGCGTGCCTTCGCCCGAACCATACGAACATTTCGGCCCCGACGGTACGCCCGCCGGGGCCTTACCATTGGCGCCCTCTACGTATCATCCCAAAATCTGGCTGCACATCCTCCTCTTCGTCCTGACCTTTGCCAGCACCACCATCGTCGGGGGCCTTGTCTGGGGCAGCCTGCCCGAGGAAATGGCCCGTCTCAGCCTTCCCCAACTCTTCTCCGACCCCAGGGTGTACTTCGCCGGTCTCAAATTTTCGATCCCTCTGCTGACGATCCTCGGCTGCCACGAACTGGGCCACTACGTCGCCGCGCGCCGCCACGGTCTCACCGCAACTCCCCCCTTCTTCATTCCCTTCCCGGTTCCATTCTTCGGTATCGGAACTCTCGGAGCGGTCATTCGTATCAAGGACCCCATCCGAAACAAGAAGGAACTGCTCGACGTTGGGGCCGCCGGGCCCATCGCCGGTTTTGCGGCGCTGGTGCCGTTCCTGGCCTACGGCATCGCTGCCTCGGAGGTCGGCGAGGCACCGGTGGGAGGCGCCTACCTCGAGTTCGGTGAGCCCCTGATCTACCGGTTTCTCGAGGCCCTCATCCGACCCGGTCTCGGGGACGACATGACCCTGTGGCTGCACCCGACCGGAGTCGCTGCCTGGTTCGGCATCCTGGTCACTCTCCTCAATCTTCTACCCTTCTCCCAGCTCGACGGCGGCCACGTGGCCTACGCACTCTTCGGCCGCTGGCACCGTCTCCTCGCATGGCCGCTGCTCGGCGTGCTCGCCGGCCTCGGTTTCGTATGGCCCGGCTGGTGGGTGTGGGTGGTCATCGCCCTGATTCTCAGACCCCAGCACCCGCGACTATGGGACGAGGACCAGCCCCTCGACCGCCGACGGCAGTTCGTCGGATGGATCACCATTGCCATATTCATACTCTGCTTCGTCGCGGAACCGATTCGCATCGGGTTCTGACGAACACGATGCGGAATTCCTCATTTGCCCCAATCCAGCCCGTCCAGAAAACGGATCATCGCTTCGGTGATGGCCTCGGGTTGCTCGAGCGATGACAGGTGGCCCGATTCGGGCACGACCACCAGGGAGGAGTTTGGGAGGGCGGAGGCAATCTCTTTCGAATAGGATGGTGGCAGCGACACGTCCTCATCGCCCACGATCACCAGGCACGGCGCTTCAATCTGCCGCAACCGATCAACCACCGAGTCGCGTCGCGCTAGAACCCTAACCCCGAGGATCATCGAGGGCACGTCTACCGAGGCAAACCTCTGTTGCCAATCGTCGACCAGATCCGGATTGTTCCGACGAGTCGTCGATCCAAACATGAGCTTCGAGATCGTGCCCAGAAAAGGCTTGGTTCCGATCGTCTGCACACCAAGGCCCATCACCCGATACTTCAGCTTCTTGTACGGGGTTTCCGTCCCGGCATGAGTGTCAACCAGGATGAGGCCCGAGACGCGATTCGGGACGGTGATCGCCGCACGCATCGCGACCATCCCTCCAATCGATAGTCCAACCCAAACGGCTCTCTCGATCTCGAGCGCGTCGAGGACCGCCACCACGTCGGCAACCATGTCGTACAGGTCAAACGGTTCCGTGAGGTTTCCCGAACGACCGTGGCCGCGCTGATCGATGTTGACTACACGATAGCGTTCGGCCAACGGCCCAACCTGCGGCGCCCACATCTCGCCCGAACAAAGAAAGCTGTGGCCCAGCACTAACGGCGGCCCGGAGCCCACATCCTCGAAGTGGATTCGAATCCCGTTGGCACCAATATCCGGCATGAGAGCCCTCCCCGTCTGCGCCGCCGCCCAACTTCTCTTGAGACTGATTTTCTTCCCAGATAGTAGCATCCACCGCCGCCCGCATCCTGGTGAGATTTCGAATTTCGAATTCTCCGCCCCTCAACTCGCATCTTCCTCCGGGAACCCACAGTCGGCGTGCCGCTGCTGCGGAGGGCCTCGTCGCTAGGAAGGTATTAGGTATTAGGTATTAGCTCCACGCACCCACCCCCTGCTTGCATCCTCCTCTCGGAGCCTCGAGTCGGCGTGCCGCTGTCCGTGTTGACCGGAGTGCCGTCTCTGACGATTTTGGGATCACGGTAACTCCTGCGGGCTTATGCTTCTGGCCCAAACATCGTCAGAGGGGGCACTCACGGGCAATGCCGTTTCGGAGAATCGGGATGTTCAAGCCGGAACGCCCTCGCCGGAGCGAAGAACAGCGACCGCCAGATTGCGGCGTATCGCGGGCCGCAGCAGAGGCCCGTAGCGGCAGCGGCAGGGGCGGCATTCCTAATTCCTAATTCCTAATTCCTAATTCCTAATTCCTAATTCCTAATTCATCAAATGGTACCCTCGGCGGATGGAGACGGTTACCCGCGTACTTTGCACCACATCGGAGATCAGCCTCAAGGGTGGCAACCGCCGGTGGTTTGAGCGCACCCTTACCGAGAATGTCCGCAGAGCTCTTTCCGACCTCCCGGTCGAGCGGATCGAACGGCCCGCGTGGCGGGTGTTGATCTCATTCACCGAACCGGTGCCCTTCCTCGAGGCTGCGCGACGTCTGGCAACGGTCTTCGGCCTCGGCGCCGTGATGGCGATCGAGTATGCCGGCGCCACCGTCGACGACCTCGAGTCGCTGCTCGGACCGCGCCTGAAGGAAATGGAGGCGGAGAGCTTTGCTATCCGCTGCATCCGCTCCGACAAGCACTTCCCCATGACATCTCCAGAGGTGGAGAGGCGAATCGGCACCTTCGTCCAGGAGCACAAGGAATGGCCGGTCAATCTCGGCAACCCGGACATCACGATCCACGTGCTCGTGGACGAGAAGGGCATCTCCACCTGGACCCGTCGCGTTCCCGGCCCCGGCGGCCTGCCGGTCGGCGTCGGCGGCCGGGCCTCCTGCCTGATCTCCGGCGGCATCGACTCGCCTGTCGCCGCCTACCAGATGATGAAGCGGGGTATGCGCCTCGACTTCGTTCACTTCCACTCGGTCCCCCGCACCGACCCTGCAAGCATCGAGAAGGTCGAGGACCTGGTACGGATCCTCGTCCGCTACCAGGGCCCCGCGCGCCTCGCCATGACGCCGCTGCTGCCGATCCAGGAAGAGATCGCCGCCCGCTGTCCCGCCGAGGTGCGGGTGCTGCTCTACCGACGCTTCATGATCCGTCTTTCAGAGGCCATCGCGCGGCGTTTCAAATCGGATGCGCTGGTTACCGGTGAGTCCCTGGGCCAGGTCGCATCACAGACCATCCAGAATCTCCGCTCGGTAGAGTCGGTCGCGACGATGCCGGTTCTGCGGCCGCTGATCGGGCTCGACAAACCGGAGATCATCAATCTCGCGCGCCGCATGGGAAGCTACGAGACCTCGATCCTCCCCCACTTCGACTGCTGCTCGTTCCTCCTGCCCGACAGACCGGCTACCCGCTCGACGGCGGCGGAACTCGACCGGGCCGAGGCCGGGCTCGACGTCGAGAACCTCGTTACACAGGCGCTTGACGGCACCGAGATCAGACGCATCGAGGAGCCCATTCCGTGGGACGAAATTCCGCTGCCGGAAGGGGCACACCAATGAGCGACCACCGGGAGCGGTCACGGCGCGAGATCTTGACCGGATGGTTCGATCTCTTCCGCGAGTCCACCGCCGCTGCAGCCGGAAGCTCGGCGCCGGACGCCGCCAAGGTCCTCCGCCCGCCGGGTGCGCTCAAATCCGACGAGGAGTTCCTGGCCGCCTGCACCGGCTGCGGCGACTGCCTCCCGGTCTGCCCGCCGGAATGCATCATCACGATCGAGCGTGAGGACGGGCGGCTAATTCCGGTCATCGATCCGTCGGTCAAGCCCTGCTACCTGTGCACCGAACTGCCGTGCATCGCGGCCTGCGACGAAGGAGCGCTTGTGGATCCGGGCGGTCCCGAGCGCGTGCGCATGGGCATCGCCAAGGTCGATCCCCGCCGCTGCGTCACCTTCAAAGGCGAGAGCTGCCGCAGCTGCTACACCGCCTGCCCCTACCCCGACCGCGCGATCATGCTCATAGGAGGCCGTCCGCTGGTCGGTAGCGGAACCTGCACCGGCTGCGGCCTGTGCGAGAAAGCCTGCCCCGAGTACCCGAAGGCGATCGTCGTGATCGCAGAACGAAATCTCGTACCCGGCCTCCGAATCCCACGTGACGAGTACGAAGCGGGCTAACGCCCGCTGAATTAGGAATGAGGAATTAGGAATTAGGAATTCCCGCTCTTCCCCCGGTGCTCTGTGAGAATGGGCGGGAATTGAGGATAGAGGAACTACCCCTTGGGCTGGTCGCCCTGCATTCCTAATTCCTAACTCCTAATTCCGAGCTACAGCTCCGCCTCGATCCTCAGCTCCCGGGTCATTAACTCGTGCAGGGCCGTCTTTGGGTCTACCTTGCCTTCGAGCAGCTGGTTCATGGCATCGGTGATCGGCATGACGACACCATGATCCGCCGCCAGCCGCGCTGCCGCCGGAGTGGTTCGAACCCCTTCCACCACCTCGCGTGACGACGCGAGGATCCGCTCGAGGGATTCGCCGCGGCCGAGACGCTGTCCGAGCATCCTGTTTCGCGACAGCCCTCCGGTGCAGGTCAAGACCAGGTCGCCCATTCCGGCGAGACCGCGGAAGGTCTCCGCATCGGCACCGAGGGCGACACCAAGTCGAGTGATCTCGTGCAGACCACGGGTCATCAGCGCGGCCTGGGTGTTGAAGCCGAGCCCGAGACCGTCGACGATCCCGGCGGCAATGGCGATCACGTTCTTCAAAGCGCCGCCGATTCCGCCCGGGTTTCGGGTGAACTGGACGGCGGAT
>JAOZUP010000531.1 GCA_029938595.1 Thermoanaerobaculales bacterium
AATCGCTTGCGATCGGAACTGGGGCTCGTTCAAGCGGTCCTTGGCCGCCGTTCGGCGGCCAGGACCTCGCCACGCGCTGAATTCTCGTGGAATCTCTGCGTCTCTTCGTCTCTCCGTTGAGGGGTGAAGTTTCTGCGCCCCTGCGATGCCTTCGTGTCTTTGTGTCTTCGTGTTTGCGATGGATGGCTCTGTGCCTTCTCTGTGCCTCTGTGTCTCTGTGGTTAGTCGGGTGGGTGGGCGGAAAATCCGAAATCCGAAATCCGAAATCCGAAATGACCAGCTTGGTGTCTTGGTGTCTTTGTGGTTCAATACGCGTTCCCGGGTGGGGATAGCATCCCCGGGGAGCCCTCTGATGCATTTCGATGTTCTGACGATATTTCCGGAGCTTATCGAGACCTTCCGTTCGGTCGGGGTCCTCGGTAGGGCCGTCGACAAGGAGATCATCGGTCTCGAGGCCCATGATCTGCGCGATTGGGCGGACAACAAATGGCGTCAGCTTGATGACGAGCCCTACGGGGGCGGTGCAGGGATGGTGTTACAGGCGCCCCCCGTGCTGACGGCAGTGCGTGAGCTGGCGGCGCGAGGTGAGCCGCCGAGAACGATCGTCCTCGGCCCGCGTGGCAGGGTGCTTGATCAGCAGCTCGCTGAGGAGCTCGCCCGCGAGGACCGAGTGGTCCTCCTGTGCGGGCGGTACGAGGGCTTCGATGAGCGGATCTTCGAGATCCTCGAGCTTGAGGAGATCTCGGTCGGAGATTACATCCTAGGTGGCGGAGAGGTTGCCGCGATGGCTCTGATCGAGGCGGTGACCCGGCTGGTCCCCGGGGTTGTCGGGGATCCGGAATCGGTTGCCGAGGACAGTTTCGGCTGCGGCCTCCTCGACCACCCCTGCTACACCCGCCCCTCAGTGGTGGAGGAGAAGTGTGTCCCGGACGTGCTCCGCTCGGGCAACCACGAGGCGATTCGGCGCTGGCGGCTCGAGCGCGCCGTAGAGGCGACGGTAACCAAACGGCCGGACATCGTAAAGAGGAGCTGGGAGCGGTATCCGGAGGAGGTCCGCTCGTTGATCCGTCGATTTGCACCTTCGTTGGAGCCTGCAAGTGAGGATGAGTAATCCTGAGGGCGCCCGGGGTTGAGAGATTCACGAGGAGAACGATGAAGAAATTCATGATGATTGCGGTGTTGCTGATGGGATTCGCGTCGGGGTTCGTATTTGCGCAGGGCTTCGACTCCGAGCCCGTGTTCAACGTGCGGCTGCTTCCCGATCGGTCACCGGCGGTTGCGGGCGAGGAGCTGCGTTTGGCGGTGCGGCTCACGGTAGACCGTGGGTGGCACGTTAACTCCGATAACCCGGGGGACGAGTTCTCCCTGCCCACCGGGGTGGAGTTCATGCTCCCGGACGGCTGGCTCGCGCCGGTAGTGAGCTTCCCAGACGGCGAGATGATCGATTTCGAGTTCTCCGACGATCCGATCGAGGTGTGGGAGCACGAGGCCGTGGTTCTTGCCAGCCTCGTGATTCCGGAGTCTGCGGTCGGCGATCATCGTCTCCGAGTGGTGGTCACTGCGCAGGCATGTAACAACACCCAGTGCCTGCCGCCCGAAGAGGTCCGAACCGGCGTCGATGTCACTGTGGCTCCTCCGGGCACCTTGTCGAGCCCGGTGAACGAGGAGGTCTTCACGAAGCTTGTTGCCGGCGCCGCCGGTCCGGGCGGATCCGGGAGTTCCTCGGACCTGACATCCAAGTCCCTTCCCCTTCTCCTGATCGGAGTGTTTTTTGCGGGTCTTGCCCTCAACCTGACGCCGTGCGTCTTTCCGCTCATTCCTATCACCATAGGTTTCTTCACCCAACAGACGAAGGACCGCGAAGGGAGCACATTCCCGCTTGCGCTCGCCTATGTTCTGGGTATTGCGCTCACCTACTCGGTCCTCGGAGTGTTGGCCGCCCTCAGTGGCGCCATCTTTGGCAGCGCCCTGCAGAGTCCCTGGGTGGTGGGGTTGATCGTTGTGGTGCTGCTGTCGTTGGCGACCTCCATGTTCGGTCTCTGGGAGCTTCGGGTGCCGACTTGGGCGCAAAAGGCTTCCGGTGGTCGAACGGGAGTTTTCGGCGCGCTCATCATGGGTTTGGTCATGGGCTTTATCGCCGCGCCGTGCATTGGTCCCTTCGTGGTTGGCCTTTTGACCTACGTCGGTCAGCGGGGCGATCCGGTACTTGGATTCATCCTCTTCTTTACCCTTGCCATGGGCCTCGGTCTTCCGTACCTGATCCTCGGCACCTTCACCGGCGCGATCAACAAGCTGCCGGCCTCTGGGATGTGGATGATCGGCGTACGCCGGGTCTTTGGTGTCATCCTCATCGCGATGGCGGCCTACTTTGCGGCACCGCTGATGCCGGGAGACTCGGGCCGTTGGCTCATGTCGGCGGTGCTGGTGCTTGGCGCTTTATACCTTCTGGTGGTTGATCGCACCGGACACGAGCAGGCCTCCATTGACCGGGTCATGCGGCTGCTGTCGGCCACAGTGCTCGTCGTCGGCGTCATGATGGCTCCGGGGATTCGGGAGGGCGGTACCGCGGTCACTGCCACGGCCGGCCACCTCGAGTGGCAGGCCTACGCGGTGGCGGCCGCGTAGGCGGCGAGCGCGCGCGGCGGGCCGGTGATTGTCGACGTCTACGCCGAGTG
>JAOZUP010000128.1 GCA_029938595.1 Thermoanaerobaculales bacterium
AGTTTCCCGAGTAGGCCGATCACTTGCGCCTAATCACTCCCGACGAGCAGTTCAAACGCCACGGCCAGGCGATTGCCGCCGCGAGCCTGCCGCGGTTGGAGGTTCCATGATGCAGCTGAAAAATCCCGATGCCGATGTCTATGTGCCCGACGGCTCACCGCTCGCCGAGGCCCTGGCCCGAACCACCCACCTCGCGGTCGGCGCCCATCAGGACGATATCGAGTTCATGGCCCTGCACGGCATTCTCGAGTGTTTCAACCAGGACGAACGCTGGTTCAGCGGCCTAACGATCACCGACGGCGGCGGTAGCGCGAGGAGCGGCGCCTACGAGAAGTACTCGGACGAAGAGATGCGGAAGGTGCGTGTCATCGAGCAGCGAAAGGCGGCGCTCATCGGTGACTACGCGTGCCAGATCCAGCTGGGATTTTCCAGTGCGGTCGCCAAGGATGCATCGAACGACGAGATCGTGGTGTACCTCAAGGCGATCCTCGAGGGTGCGACACCCGAGGTCGTTTACCTCCACAACCCGGCCGACAAGCACGACACCCACGTCGCGTGCTGTTTGCGCGCGATTGCCGCCCTGAGAGAGCTGCCGGAAGAGAAACGCCCCGCCAAGGTGTACGGATGCGAGGTGTGGCGCGGGCTCGACTGGCTGTTCGACGGCGACAAGCAGGTCTTGCGGCTTCATGACCACGCCAACATTGCCGAGGCGCTGTGCGGTGTCTTCGACTCGCAAATATCCGGCGGTAAGCGCTACGACCTCGCGGTGCAGGGAAGGCATCTCTCCAACGCCACTTTCTACGAGTCCCACGAGGTGGACGAACACCAGCTGCTGAGCTTTGCAATGGACCTCACGCCGCTGGTCGAGGACCCGTCCCTCAATGTTGCCGACTACACGCTCGGTCTGCTGCGCAATATGAAGGACGACATCACCGACCGGATCGTGAGGATGAACAGGAGCCGCTAGCCCGCTTATCTCACCGGGTTTCGTGGCGAGGGTGGCGAAGCGCAAGTATCCGCTGGGTTTGTTGTGAATTGGGCGACGCAGTCGTAGTTGCGCTACGTCGAGGAGCACGATTTGCGACAAGCACGGCGGGACGCCGCGATTCGCCGCCCGTAGTAGACACCAGGTGAGATATGCGGGCTAAATCCGTCCTACAATGGTGGCGGCCGGTGAAGCTGGCCGGGGGGAGATCCGTGGGACAACTGGCGACCCTGGACTGGCTGTTGATCGGCCTGTACTTCGCGTTGATCTTCGGGGTTGCGTGGTGGGTCGCCGGGCGCAAGAAGGCGACCCACGAGTCGTCGGTCGGCTACTTTCTGGCCGGGCGCAACGTCGGCTGGTTCGTGGTCGGGGCGGCCCTCTTCGCCTCCAACATCGGCTCCGAGCACCTGGTGTGGCTCTACTTCCGAGGGTGATTCGAACGACGGGGGACGGTATATGCGTGCGACGAAGGTGGTGACGGCGGCGGTCATCGTGGCGATCAGTCTCTTCGGCATGGGGATTGTGATGGGAGCCGACGAGGAAGGCTCGACATCGGGTTCGCCGGTCATCCACCCCGACCGATGGCCGGCGCTTTCAAGCCCGGTGCTGCTGGATCCCGAAATGGAGTCTGCGATCGACGAAATCCTGGCGCGAATGTCGGTGGAGGAGAAGGTCGGACAGGTGATCCAGGGCGAGATCCGCCACGTGACCCCGGCCGACGTCAAGGCCTACCACCTGGGCTCGGTGCTCAACGGCGGCGGCTCCCATCCAGGCAACGCGAAGCATACCGATCCGGAAGACTGGCTCGCTGTGGCCGATGCCTACTGGGAGGCGTCCGTGGACACCTCGGACGGCGGTGCGGCGATCCCGATTATCTGGGGGACCGACGCCGTCCACGGCCATACCAACGTCATCGGTGCCACCATCTTTCCCCACAACATCGGTCTCGGCGCCGCCCGCGACCCCGAGCTGATCCGACGCATCGGCGAAGCGACGGCGGCCGAGATCGCGGTCACCGGCCTCGACTGGGACTTCGGGCCGGTCGTCGCCGTGGTCCGCGACGACCGCTGGGGGCGGACGTACGAGAGCTACTCCGAGGACCCCGGGATAGTGCGCGCCTATGCGGCCGAGATGGTCAAAGGCCTGCAGGGGGTTGCCGGCATACCGGGCTTCCTCGATAGCCGCCACGTGATCGCCACCGCCAAGCACTTCCTCGGCGATGGCGGCACAGCGGGCGGCAAGGACCAGGGCGACAACCCCTCGAGCGAGGCCGAGCTGCGCGATATCCACGGCGCCGGGTATTTCTCGGCGATCAAGGCCGGGGTACAGACCGTCATGGCGTCGTTCTCGAGCTGGCGGGGCCGCAAGATACACGGCAGCTCAGAGCTCCTGACCGATGTCCTCAAGGAGCGCATGGGCTTCGACGGTTTCGTGGTCGGCGACTGGAACGCCCACGGCCAGGTCGAGGGCTGCTCGAACGACAGCTGCGCTGCCGCGTTCAACGCCGGCATCGACCTTTTCATGGTGCCCGAGGACTGGAAGGCGCTGTGGGAGAACACCCTCGCCCAGGTGAGATCGGGCGAGATCTCGATGGAGCGCCTCGACGATGCGGTGCGCCGCATCCTTCGCGTCAAGATGCGGGCCGGTTTGTTCGAACGCGGCAAGCCCTCGAGCCGCCCGTCGGCCGGGGATCTCGAACTCTTCGGCTCGCCCGAGCACCGTGCGGTGGCCCGCGAGGCGGTGCGCGAGTCGCTGGTTCTGCTCAAGAACAACGGTGGGTTGCTGCCGTTGCGGCGGGATCAGAGGGTGCTGGTGGCGGGGGACGGCGCTGACGATATTGGCAAGCAGAGTGGTGGCTGGACCATCTCATGGCAGGGCGACGACAACGAGAACGCTGACTTCCCGGGGGCTACCTCGATCTGGGACGGCATCCGTGCGGCGGTGGAGAGTGGCGGCGGCACCGCGGTCCTGAGCGCGGACGGCAGCTTCGAGCAACAACCTGACGTGGCGATCGTGGTCTTCGGCGAGGACCCCTACGCGGAGTTTCAAGGCGATCGCGACACCCTCGAGTACGGCTACTCGAGGCCCGGAGATGTGAAGCTGTTAAAGAAGCTGCAGGCGGCGGGCGTCCCAGTCGTGTCGATCTTTCTCTCGGGGCGTCCGCTGTGGATCAACCCCGAACTGAACGCCTCAGATGCCTTCGTCGCCGCCTGGCTACCTGGATCTGAAGCCGGCGGTGTGGCCGACGTGATTTTCCGCTCGGCCGACCGGAGTATTGGCCACGACTTCAGGGGAAAGCTCCCGTTCTCCTGGCCGCGAACTGCGGTCCAGACCCCGCTCAACATAGGCGATGAGGGTTACGACCCGCTCTTCCCGTTTGGATTCAGCCTCACGTACTCGGACCGTTGGGACCTGCGCGAACTGCCTGAGGAGACCGGGATCGTCGGGTCTTTGTCGAGCCGCACCGTCTATTTCAAAGGCGGACCGGTGGCACCGTGGAAGCTCTTCGTCGGCGACAGCGTGGACTGGGCGGTGCCGGCTTCGGGCAGCCGGACGACCACCCGGCACTCCGACAATCTGGTGGTTACCGCGGTCGATCGCCAGGTGCAGGAGGACGCCCGCCTGGCCCGCTGGTCAGGCGAAGAGGTAGCCATGGTCTACCTGCGCGCCGACGAGGCCATCGACCTTACTCGCGAAGCCAATGGAGGTATCGCGCTGGTCTTTGATGTTCTGGTCGATGAATCGCCCACCTCGGGCGTGATGCTTGGGATGATCTGTGGCGACGAATGCGGCAGCCGCGTCGACGTCACCGATCTTCTGGCTGGGTGGCCGATTGGCGAGTGGCAGACCGTGACTATCCGCCTGAGCTGCTTTGCCGATGTCGGGGTCGATTTGGCGCACCTAACGACGCCGTTTCTGATCGCCACCGACGGTGAACTGGCGCTTCGCTTCGCCGACGTGCGGTTGGAGTCGGCGGCGGAAGGGCAGGTTCCCTGTCCGTAAGAGACCCAGCTCGTCAGTCGCCCAGCACGGCGTCGATGGTCTCAAGCTCGTCGGCGGCGAACTCGAGGTGGTCGAGAGCGGCAACCGCCTCCTCGACCTGTCCAGGCCGACTGGCGCCAATGAGGGCGGAGGTCACTCCCGATTGGTGCAGCACCCAGGCGACGGCCATCTGTGCCATGGTTTGGCCGCGCGCTGCAGCCACGTCGTTCAACCGGCGGACGGTAGCCACCACCCCGTCGGTTACCTGAGATCTCGATAGGTAGCTGTCATCGCGCGCGGCGCGCGAGCCCTCTGGGATGCCGTCGAGATAGCGATCGGTGAGCAGCCCCTGGGCGAGCGGTGAGAACACGATGCAACCCACGCCCTCGTCGGTGAGGACCTCGAGCAATCCGTCTTCGACCCAGCGGTCGAGGAGGCTGTAGTTGGGCTGGTGGATCAAACAGGGTGTGCCCAGGGACCGCAGCATCTCGACGGCGCGACGGGTGAGGTCAGGCGGGTACATGGAGATACCGGCGTAGAGGGCGCGCCCCGAGCGAACGATAAAGTCGAGCGCGCCTATGGTCTCCTCGAGCGGGGTTTCGGGGTCCGGCCGGTGGTGGTAGAAGATGTCGACATAGTCGAGGCCCATGCGCTCGAGGCTCTGGTCGAGGCTGGCTACCAGGTACTTGCGCGATCCCCAGTCGCCGTAGGGGCCGGGCCACATGTCCCACCCGGCCTTGGACGAGATGATGAGCTCGTCACGGAGCGGTGCGAAGTCTTGCGCGAACAGCCGCCCGAAGGTCTTCTCCGCCGAACCGTATGGCGGGCCGTAGTTGTTGGCGAGATCAAAGTGGGTGATCCCCAGGTCGAAGGCTCGACGGAGCATTGCGCGGGCGTTCTCCAGCGAATCGACGCCGCCGAAGTTGTGCCACAGGCCGAGTGACACCGCCGGCAGCATGAGACCGCTCCGCCCGCAACGTTTGTAGGTCATCGAGTCGTAGCGATCCGGTGCCGGTGAGTATTGGCCGCTGATGTTCATGCTTCCCCCTCCGTCCTCTTCGAAAGACGAATCCGGATCGCGGAGTGTTCGTCGTTATGATCGCACGAAATGGCACCGGAAGGATGCGCCAACCCGATGTCGAGATATAAGGTTATGCTGACTGGCGAGCAAAGGGGGATGCTCGATGAACATCACACAACGCGGTGGCGGTTTCGCTCTCATGATGCTCGCTATTGTCTTGTTTCCCGGTTGCGGCGGCCGGATGACCGAGGAGCCCGCGGAGGCTCCGGACATTTTCTCCCGCGAGTCCATTCTCTCCGCCATGGAGAGCGCCTTCGACTGGCAGATCGACAACATTGTCTACTCAGCGCCGCTGCCGGATGGCGGGTTCCAGGACGTGAGCGACACTGAGTGGGTCCGCGGAGCCTTCTTCGCGGGGGTGATGGCCGCCGCCGAGACGACCGGCAACCCCAGGTACCTGGATGCGGCGATGGAGATCTCGGAGCGCAACGGCTGGCAACCGGGTCCGCGGCCGCGCCATGCCGACGACCACTGCATCGCCCAGACCTACGCCAAGATCTTCTTGGCCAAGCGTGATCCGAGAATGATCGAGGCCACCGTCGCGCGCTTCGACGAGATGATCTTCGAACCTCGCCCGGGTCCCGATATGGGGTGGGCCGAAGACGACAACTGGTCGTGGTGCGACGCCCTCTTCATGGCACCTCCGACAATGGCCCTGATCGCCGAGGCGACAGGCGACTCTCAGTACCTGGACCTCATGAACACCATGTGGTGGGAGACGTACGACTACCTCTACGATCCCGAGGAGCACCTTTGGTACCGGGACGGGCGCTACGTTATTCAGACCGATGGATCGGGGCCTCGGACGCCGAGCGGTCAGAAGGTCTTCTGGTCGCGGGGCAACGGCTGGGTCTTTGCCGGACTGGCGCTGGTCCTCGAGCGCATGCCCACCGATTACCCGGAGAGGGCGCGCTACGAGGCGCTTTTTCAAGACATGGCAGCGACCCTGATTCGCATTCAGGGGGAGGACGGCCTCTGGCGCTCGAGCCTGCTCGATCCCGACGAGTACCCGATCCCCGAGTCCAGCGGCAGCGGCTTCTTTGTCTACGGGCTGGCGTGGGGGTTGAACAACGGGGCTCTTGACTCCTCCACCTACCAGACGGCGGTGCGTGAGGGTTGGCGTGGGCTCAACTGGGCGCTCCAGCCTTCCGGCAAGCTCGGTTGGGTGCAGCAGATCGGTTACGATCCACGCTCGGTGACCGCGGACGACAGCATGGAGTACGGCTCCGGCGCCTTCCTCCTCGCCGGGAGCGAGATGCTGAAACTCGCAAGCGAGTAAAGGGTTAAGAGCCTCTTGCAATAATCGGATTGCTGTCATCCTGAGCCTTCCAGGGCCCTTCGGGCCGACAATACAAGAAATGACAACGGGTAGCCGGCCCGTGATCGCTATCGCTATCGGTATCGCAATCGCTATCGACGGGCCCCGTACCAATCCGGTCATTCGATAGCGATACCGATAGCGATACCGATAGCGAGCTGGCGGGTTTGGTCCTCCTCAGACCGACAGTCCCACCGATGTCATTGGAAGCGAGTCGAAGGACCCCCCGAAATAGGAGAATGCCGATATATCAGCTTATCCCCTGCTTCGGGGGATCCCTT
Source organism: Thermoanaerobaculales bacterium (assembly GCA_029938595.1). Classification (GTDB taxonomy): domain Bacteria; phylum Acidobacteriota; class Thermoanaerobaculia; order Thermoanaerobaculales; family Sulfomarinibacteraceae; genus Sulfomarinibacter. The sequence goes on from JAOZUP010000128.1 coordinate 6,648, forward strand.
CACTCATAACCTGCGTCTCTTCGCTTGGCGCGGATCAGTCCTCCTCCACGAAGCTCGTTGAGTAGCTGGTCAGATCCTCGGGCGGAGACATCGATTCGAGGCCGACGTCAGAGACGATGTTCTTGTAGGTGAGGAGCTTGATACCGGCCTCCTCGATTGCGGCGCGGAAGGCCGGCGAGGTGATGGCGTCGAGCTCGGCCTGGCGGTGAACGGCAACGCGGTAGGGATCGGACTCGTTGTTCATGTCCACCATGGCCGACATTTCGGAAGTTTCCATCCCGAGGTGGATCACCAACAGGTTGAGCCCGGGCTGTACGTTGCGGACGTGATCGAGCAGCCTCGACAGTTTGTCCTCCGGCGGCGCATCCCAAATCGATACCGAGGCCTCGCCGAAGTAGCGTGAAAGCGCGAGTCCGTACTCGTGCGCAAGGTCTTCGACGATCGCGCGCAGCTCGGGGGTCGAGACTGCGGTCAGCATGTGGTAGTCGAGGTAGTCGACCCTGATGCCGGCGGCGAGGGCGTGCTCGATCTGGGCCTGAAGCTCCATCCGCACCTCGTTGCGATCGACGTCGGCGGCTGCGAACTCGGCCTCGGAGGCATAGAAATGGCCGTTCTCATCGACCAGTGACGGCACCTTGGCTGCACCAACCACGGGGCCCCACTTGTAGTGCCCCCACTCGGAGTTGAGGGTGAGGTGGATGCCGACGCCGATCCGGGGGTTGGCGCGCAGGATCGCCGCCGCCTCCAGGAACCAGGGACACGGGACCATTACCGACGTCGAAAATGGAACCCCCGCCCCCATGAGTTCGCGCACCGCCATGTTGACGGTGTGCGACATGCCCACGTCGTCACACCGGATGAGGAGCTGTTTCGGCCGCTCGTCATCGGCCGCGCCGGAGAGTGCCGAGACGGATGGCAGCAGGGCGATCACGATGACGATAACGACCGTGAACAGCGGCGACATCACGTGACGGGTCGGCATGAGCGGCCTCCTTTTTCTGGTCCCGCTCATTGTATCGCCCGCAACGATCACTCCACCTTGCCTGTTCCCGTACCTGCACCCACGATTCCGAGAGCCATTGCCGCTGCGGTCAGTGTGTACACGAGTGGCGCCACGGTGGCGGGCGCCGTTACACCCATGCTCGGGATCCACATCACGTTGAGTGCCAGAGAGCCGAGCAGGGCGCCGCCGAGGATCCACAACACCCGACGTTGGCGGCGCCAGGCCGCGTAGACCGAACCCATGACCGTCATTGCGAACGCGCCGGGCAGGGCGAGGGAGAGGCGTTGGAGGAGGGGCACGGCGGGGGCGAAATCGGCGCCGAATGCGAGCCGCACCAGAGGATCGGCAAGGATCCACAGCCCTCCGGCACACACCAAACCGCAGACCGCGCCGCCAAGACCCGCCAGCAGCCCGGCTCTCTGCGGCGAACCGCCGACCTCGGCCCGACGAGAGAAGCTCGGATACAGGGCAACCGAGACCAGCTGCGGCAGGGCCGCCATTGCCCAGACGATGATCCCAGCCGTACCCCAGTAGCCGATTTCGGCGCGCGCCACCCCGAGCAGCTCGAGCAGGAAACGATCGGCGTTGGCTATTAATTGCGACACCACCGCCAGCGCCATGAAGGGCAGTCCCTCCCTGAGGAGGGCCGAAGGCCCGAGCGCGCTCACGCCAGACCCGAGCTCTCCCTCCCGACGCCGGATCCAGATCAAACCGAGGCCGGCGCCGATTGAGAATGCCACCCCGGTAGTCCACACCGGCCAACGGAGGATGGCGATGACACCGATCAGGGTGACGGAAACGGCGGTCTCCAAACCCCTCGCCCGTGTCTCCACGTCCATGCGGTCAAAGCCTTTGAAGGTGGCGCCGCAGGTGACGGTGGCTGTGCGTAGTGCTGCGTAGGGGAGAAACGCCAAAAGAGTGAAGCGCAGGCTGCCCTCGGGCACCAGGAGTGCGCCCACAGCAGCCATCGGCACAAGCCAGCGCGCCGATCGGATCTGGACGAAACGGGACGCACCGAGGAGACCGCGCGCCGCACCGGGGCTGCGGGCCACCTCACGTATGAGCACCTCCTGCTGGCCGAGCGCTCCGATCAGAACCGCGATCAGGGCCGCCGAGTAAGCGACAGTGAAGGTGCCCATTCCGCTCGGCCCCGAGGCGTGTGCAACTAGAATGGCGGCCAGCAGCAGGCCGCTCTTGACGCCGACCTCTCCAAGACCGAGCCAGGCTGCGTTGCGTAGCACCCGGGTGATCATCGACTCCGGTCCTCCCGCTGTGGCTGCAGAATCCCCAGCACATAGTTGCTTCGGAAGCCGACGTCCCACAACATTTCCCGCCGCCAGTTACCGGGCCACAACATGCTCGTCGCACGGACCACGGCTGAGGCCGCGGGTCGGCCGATCAACGTCCAAGCCAGCTCCGGGTGGCGCCGAACCACGTATCGCGATGCCGCTCCTGCGGTGCGCGCGCGCTGCCGGTAGTCGGCGGGCCCGTCATACCGGTGATCGTGATAACACAAGGCCTCCGGCACGTACCGTAGCGGTCGGCCTGATCGGAACAATCGGTAGCCCCACTCTCCGTCCTCTATCGCCAGCAGGGGATAGTCAGGGTCAAACGGCTCCTCCAGCAGCCACCTCCTCGGCACCGCGAGGTTTGTTCCCCAGCACGCGTCCCACGGCGCCGGCCGCTCCGGGTCGAGGCGCCGGTAGTTGAACTGGTGGCCTTCGGGCGCAAGCCACGCCATGTATGGAGTGCACGGCCGCTCCGGGTCCCACTCCACCCGGCCGATGGCGACGCACGGTCCGAGCCTCGTCTGCGCCGAAGCATGAGCGAGTACGCAGCAGGGATCGGGTCTCGTGTCGTCGTTGAGGAGGACGACGAGCTCGCCGCGCGCCGCCTCCGCTCCCAGGTTCCGCGCCGGTCCGGGCCCGGCGCGCTCCTGGCT
>JAOZUP010000129.1 GCA_029938595.1 Thermoanaerobaculales bacterium
TGACGTGCGTGATCCCCATCAGATGATCATCGACAACGTTGGCGAGGTGGTAGGTGGGATGGCCGTCGGACTTGAGGAGCACCTGATCGTCGACCTGGGCGTTGGCAATCGAGATCTCGCCGCGCAGGAGATCGTGGGCTATGGTTTCGCCGGAGGTCGGCATCGCCAGGCGGATAACGTGGGGCTCTCCGGCGTCCACCCTGCGGCTGGCCTCCTCGCGCTCGAGGGCCCGGCAGTGGCGATCGTAGCCGAGTTGCTGTTTGGCGGCTTTTTGCTCGGTGCGAAGAGCGTCGAGGCGCTCGCGGGTGCAGAAGCACGGGTAGGCGGCGCCGGCGTTAACCAGCCGCTCGACATGCTCGCGATAGATCTCCGTACGCTCGCTCTGGCGGTACGGACCGAATGGGCCGCCGACATCGGGTCCCTCGTCCCACTCGAGCCCGAGCCAGGACAGAGCGTCGAGGATCATGGCCTCGCTTTCGACCGTGCTGCGCTGGCGGTCCGTGTCCTCGATTCGGAGAATGAAGCTGCCCCCCTGCTGACGCGCGAAGGCGTAGTTGAAGAGCGCGACGTAGGCCGTACCCACATGTGGGTCGCCGGTGGGGCTCGGCGCGATTCGGGTCCTCACAGGGTCCGCCATCTATGATCTCCAAAAAAAGCCGCCGGTTGCGGCGGCGGTGGTTTTTCACTGGCGGAGAGGGCGGGATTCGAACCCGCGGTCCAGGTCACCCCAGACAACTGCTTAGCAGGCAGTCCTGATCAGCCACTCCAGCACCTCTCCGCAGTCGGGGGGGTATTGTACGTGGAGGGCTTGAGGCTGTAAAGTTGCTGGTCTCGGAGGGATGGCCGAGTGGTCGAAGGCGCCGGTCTTGAAAACCGGTGAGGTTCACGCCTCCGTGGGTTCGAATCCCACTCCCTCCGCCAGCAATTCCGCCTGCCGCCATCGGATGGCTGCAGGCGGAATTGCTCATAGGGCCAATACTGGGTCGGGTGCCACATAATTGAAAAATAACGAGAAGGTGGCGTCCGAACAATTATGCAAATGTGTACCTGGCACCCAATAGCCTTCGGCCTTGAGAAGGTAGATCTCCTGCGGGTCAACGGGAATGCGCTTCCCGTCCTGCAGGTGCAACAGGATGCGATCTTCAAGGATGATCATGAGTCCAGTTTACGGCTTCGGTCGTCTCAGCGGTCAAGCGGGACATGGAGCGGTTGAACGGTTGGTTCAGCGGTTGAGCGGTCTCCTCGGATTCAGGGACAGATTCAACAGGCTTGGTCGGTCGCCGGAATCGTGATTGAACGTCACACCGTCAACTATGGCGGAGTGGCGTGCCGGGCACCTTTTCGGGCAGCCTTCAGCGACTGCGGCGGGGCGACCCAGCGGGGTAGCATTCAGTCAGGGTCTCGGATTGAGCAATCGCCAGGTCATCGCTCGGACCTCGTCAAAGGTTTCCATCGCCTTCTCGGCCTCGACGCCGTTGACGACTCCAGCATGGGCGAGGAGCCTCAGATGGCTGTCGACCTCCTTGGCCGACGCGTAGGCAATCCTCCAGAAGTGCAGCCGGTCTCTTCCGCACCGGCCGTGGCTCTCCGCAAGGTTGGCCGGCACCGAGCTCGCCGACCGAATGACCTGATCGGCAATCGACTTCAGAGGAGCGGGAACCCTCATGGCAAGAGTGATGGCGGCGCCCGCTGCGTCGAGGGCCTTGTCAAGGGCAATGAAGTTGTGGTTCGTGAGGACGTCAGTCATGGTCACCTCCGGGTCGTTCATGCGTCCTCTGGAGCCGCTGGGCAGCCGATGTCAAGGGTCGCGAAGCGACCGGCCGCAGGCCGGCCCCTGCCCTTGACATCGGCTGCCCACCGGCTATCCCTCGATCTGAACGACCCGGAGGTGACCATCACGGCCTCGCAGAACCTGATCTCTGCCCCGGCCGCTGAACCTGTCCCTGACCCTGTGTCTGTCCGCTGTTGCTGTCGCTGACGCTGACCCTGCCCCCGGAATGGGCGGCAGGCGGAATTGCTGTCAGTACCCGCCGAGGCTCCCCTTGATCTCGGGCAACACACCGACGCCCTTGAGACCGATCACGATCAGGAACTCGCGGGTCGGGAAGACCCCAATCTTGGTGTCGCGGTATTGGGCGGAGATGTTCCAGCAGCTACCCGTGTAGTTGATTCCGTAACGCTGGTCACCGATCTGGGCTCTGACGATGTCGTAAGCGATTTGGACCGTGGCATCGAGGGGAAACCCAGCCTTGCGGAAGCCGATCATGCTCCTGATCTGTGACGAGAAACGATCCCCAGTGCGGGGATTGAAGCTCTCATACCAGGTGAGATTGAGCATGCCGATGGGCCGTTGGACCGATGCCGCGAGCGATGTCGAACGGAGATTCTTGAACAGGAGGTCGTAAGAGAGCCGGGCGTCAAACCCTGTGCCTACCGACGGCGTCAACCGCAGAGCGACGCTCGCCGGTCCAAGCTGGCTGGTGCGGGTTCCGTCACCGAGATTGAGGGGTTCGTCGAAGGAGTAAGCCTGGATGAACTCAAGCGAGCCGAGCTCGCGGGTACCGACCCCCTCTCGGTCGCGACCGAGGAAGCGGTTCGCGAGCACAAACTGGACGATGCTCGCGTCCTTGGGGGTGGAGTCGACCTCGTCGAAGACCGGAATTCGGCTGACGTCGGTTGTCGTCGTCAGGTAGCGGTACTCGATTCGCGGCTCGATCAGGTGTTTGGTTTTCTCGTATTTTCCCAACCCGCCCTCGAAAACGCGCGACAAAGAGGGCCCGACGATGTCCACTGCACCGGTCGCATAGATCCGGCTCACAGGCTCGTCAAGAAAACTCGTCGGCCGATTGGTCGTCTCATCGAGCTCGTACTGGGAGGTGTAGTACGTAAAGCGCCCCCCGACGCGCGGCGTTATCGAAAACCACGGCGGGCCGGGCAGGGTGTAGGAAAATTGGGGAAAGAGATCGGCGCGACCGTAGGTGCCTTTGAGATCGCCGCCACGATCTGCGGAGAGGTAATTCAAAGACCCGATCAGGTTGAGATAGACGGGCGAGTGCAGAATCGCGGTCGAGCCCGAGCGCACCTCGATCTCCGGAAGTTGGCTGAGAACCACGTCTTCGGTGGTCAGAAATGTCCGCCGGTGGTCGGCGCGCAGGTTCAGGGCGTAGGGTCCGAAGGAGCGCGTGAGATAGACAAAGGAGTAGAGATCTCGGCGGGTGTTGGCGTCGAAGTTGCGGTCGAAATCCTGCCAGAAGTCGATGTCCGACAGGCTCTCTATCTGGGCCAGGAGCTTGAAGCCGTGGAAGTCTTCATCCACGTGATGGCCGAAGATCTTCCACTCAAACTCGTCGTTCTCCTGATCCTTGATGCCGTAAAGACTGATCTCGCCACGGGCGCGAGCCACCGGCGCCCATCTCCAGTTGTTGCCAAGACCGAAGAAACCCTCGGAGTAGTAGTCGGCGAAGATCGTTGTGTCGTAGCTCCTCCCGATGGGTATGAAAACGGGAAGGCCGATATTGAACCCACGGCGATTCGAGTAGCCCAGCCGGGGCATGAGCAGACCCGCCGATCGCTCCTTCTTCATCGGCCACACCATGTACGGCAGATAGAAAACGGGAACGCCCTTCACCCGCATGGCCGTGCCTTTGAACTTGCCCATCCCCTCTTCTTCCACCATCGCCGATCGCACGTGGAAGCTCCAGGGAGGACGGCCATCGGTGGAGCAGGTTGTGAAAGTGGCGTGATCGACCCGGTAGTGGGTTTCGTCGAGCTTTTCGATCTCACGACCGGTGAAGGTATACATGGGATCGATATAGGCCGTGGCGTTGACGAAGATGCCGGTCTTGGTCTCGAGGTTGAATCGTGCCTCCTCGGCGGTGAACCGGCTCGGACCGCGATCCACGATCACGTTTCCTCGGGCGACCAGATCACCGGTCGAATGATCGTAATCCACTTCGTCACAATGAATCTCGATGTCCTGGTAGAGAATATGGACGCTGCCTTCACCGTGCCATATGTCGGCGGTGGCGTTCTGGATCTCCGCTTTGAGCACGACGCGCTCGTCATCGCCTGCGCCCGCGGCGCCAACCACCAACAAGGAAACCAGAACCACCAGCAACATCTGCCGCACTGCGGTCAGGATCGCATTGGTGTCGTGAATCATGGACCTCCTGCGTGCAGCTCCTCGCACATTGTAGCCGGTCACCTCGAACCCGCGCTTGTCCTTTTCCCCAGCCCTTGCGCTCTCCGACCACTCGCTCGGCCCGGCGTACAATGGGGCTTATGCGATACCTTGGGGTTGATCCGGGCGGACGTCGCATCGGCCTGGCGGTCGGTGACGACAGCACGGGGGTCGTATCGCCGCTCGAGATCTTCGCCTATGACGGTGCGGCAGCGGCGGCGCAACTGATCGCGGACGCCGCCCAACGCCTTGTGGCTGGGTGTGTCGTTGTCGGACTTCCAACGCTCGCCGACGGTTCAACCGGGCCGGCGGCCCGGCGGAGCCGCCTGCTTGCCGAGCACCTTCGCACCCTGGGTGTCGAGGTCGTGCTTCAGAGCGAGTTCCTGTCGACCGATGAGGCGCGCCGGCGGGCACGCGAGGCCGGCCGACCCCGGGGTGATCGGGTCGACGACCTTGCGGCCCAGGTCCTTCTCGAGGAGTATCTCGCCACCCACACGTCGGCCACCAGCCCGAGGAACTGACGTTCTCATGAGAATTCGCCTCCTCGTTGTCGCGCTCCTGATCATCCTGGCCTCTGGGGCAACCGGGGCGATCTGGTTGTACAACACCCTCTGGGGTTGGCGGTCATCGGCCAAGGTCGAGGTCGAGATCGACAAGGGTTCATCCGCCCGCCAGATCCTCGGACTCCTCGAGCAAGAGGGTTTGGCGCCATCGACCCTGGCGTCAAGACTCTATCTCCGCGGGTGGGGGCGAGGGCGAGAATTTCACTACGGAAGGTATGTCTTCGACGCCGGGATGTGCCCGGTAGATGTTCTGGAAACCGTTCTCGATGGTCGGGTCGAGATGTTTGGCTTGACGATCGTAGAAGGGAGCGATGCCACATCCATCAGCGAGCAGTTTGTGGATCTTGGTGTCGGATCCGCCAGCGAGTGGAGTTCCCTGATCGGTCGTGTGGACTGGATTGCCGCCATTGCACCCGAGGCGCCGTCGCTCGAAGGATTCCTCTTCCCCGATACCTACATATTCGCGGTCGGCACGTCTGCCTCGAGCGCCGCCCGGCACCTGGTCGAACGTTTCATCGAGGTGTGGTCAGAGGAACGGCTCGACGACGTTGAGCCCTGGGGGTCGTCGTTGGAAACTGTCATCCTCGCTTCGCTGGTCGAAGCGGAGACCTCGATCGATTCGGAGCGGGCGCTCATTGCCGGCGTCTTCCTCAACCGGTTGCGTCGCGGCATGCTCCTGCAGTGTGACCCGACGGTGGTCTACGCCCTCAAGCGCCGTAAGGAGTGGTCGGGGCGCCTCTACCGCGTCCATTGGGAGGTTGACGACCCGTACAACACCTATCGCAACTCCGGACTTCCTCCCGGGCCGATCAACTCACCCGGCCGCGCCGCGCTGGCTGCAGCGCTTCGCCCCGAATCCACACCGTACCTCTACTTCGTCGCCAAACCCGGCGGCGGCCATGACTTTTCACGCACCCTCAGCGAGCACAACCGGGCGGTGGCGCGGTGGCGTAGCGCTCGGCGTTGACCGCCTAAACAGCGTGGTGCCGCGCCTGAATATCTCGGCCGTTTTTATGCGAAGGCAACGAGGTGCAGTGCCCGATGGGATGTTCAACCCGGTGGCCCCGCCGGCCCTTTCGGGGCGCGGCTTATACTCGATAGTACGAGGAAGCGCCTGGCGGCGAGAGGACACCGTTGGGTACGGCACCTCGCAGGCTGCAGAAAAAATCCGGTGAAATAACCAGGCTAGATTCGAGCTGGAGGAAACCCATGGCCAGAGCCTTCAAGGTATTTGCATCCTATCTTCAGTTCAAGGAGGTTCTTGACGATCCTCTCGGCCATCTCTATCGTGCCGGCAAATTTGATGCTGGAGGGGTCAAGCGCACTGTTTGGCTGCGAGTCTTCGACCGAAGCCAGGTCCCGGCCGGTGATGTGATCGCGGCGTTCGACCGGGTGAATAGCATCGCGTCCATTCTGCAGTCCGCCAATGTCGCGGCCGGCGTCGACTGCGTCACCGATGACGGCACTCCCGCAGTGGCATGCGATTTCGTTTCCTCCCAGCCCCTGAGCACGGTTTTCCAACGGGTCGCGGACGAGCAGTTTCCAGTCCCGGTGGACAATGGGCTCTTAATCGTCGAGAAGATCGCGCTCGCCGTCTCCGGCGCCCTCACGGTGGAAGTCGATGGCGGCCGAGTGGTACACGGTTTTCTTCACCCCGGGCTCATTTTCGTGACAAATGACGGAGAGGGCATCGTATCCGGATTCGGCTTTGGCGACCAACTGCTGACGTTGATCGATGACGACAGCTCGATACAGCTCGTTCATCCCTATCTCGCGCCCGAGGTTCTGCTCACGCGCACGGCGAGCCGTCATGGAGATGTCTACTCCCTCGGAGCAATCCTCTTCCATCTGCTCTGTGGATCCGCCTTGCCGGCTCATCCCGAGAAGCGGCTGCAGGCCGTTGCCGGCGCTAGTCTCACATACGAGAACGAGCCGTTGCCCGCGGACATCAAGGCCCTGCTCCTCCGCGCTCTCGCCGACCGTCCCGAGGATCGTTTCAGCTCCGCCCCCGACTTCAAGAAGGAGCTCGCTCGTCTCCTCTACGGCGGCGCCTACAGCCCCACGACCTTCAACCTCGCACTGTTCATGGACCGGCTCTTTCGCTCGGAAATCGAAATCGAGGAGAAGGATCGCGCCGAGGAGACCGCAGTCGACGTGACGCCCTATCTGGCACCGATCGTCGAGCCGACCCCGGAATCTCTGATCGCGGCCACGACTGACGCCCGTTCCCAAGAGGGGAACCGCAGAGGTCTGTGGATCGGCATCGGTGCAACTGCCGCGGTTCTCGCAGCTGCCGCGGTCACCACCTTCATGATGACTCGTGGTCCGGAAACCCCACCGCTCCCACCAACCCCGACTGCTGCTGAGGTTTCTGCTCAGCGGCAGGCCCAGGAGGAGAAGATGCGGGAGCTCGCAAAGGGCCTCGTGGCAGAGATGATGGCCGAAAAGGAGGAGGAAATTCGCCAAGAGCTGCTCGATCGGCAGACCAAAATCGAAGACCTCCAGAAGAAGCTGCAGGCGAGCGAACGTCGGGCTGAACAGGGTCAGTTGACGACAGAAGATCAAAGCCGCCAGGAGGAGCTCCAGCAACAAATCGCGGATGAGGAAGAAGCGCAACGGATCAGGGAGGCGGAGCTGGAGGCGGAACGGCAACGTGCGGCCGAGGAGGTGCGCCGCCAGGCGGCTGCCTATCAGACTGCGACAGCTACGGTCGAGGAGGAATTACGGGGTGCGGCCGCGGCCATTCCAACATCGGCCCCTCCGGTGGTCGAGTCTGCCTCAGCGCCGATCACGGATTCCAAAACAACGGCGCAAGTCAAAGAAAACATCGTGGTAGATCTTTCGGAACTCGACTCGCTGCCGGTGGTGATCAGGGAGCAAAAGGTGGAGTGGCCGCGGGCGGCCCGCTTCTCGAGACGCCAGGGTGTTGTGATCCTCCAAGCAACGGTGAACACCGCCGGGCTGGTCGAGAATGTCACGGTCCTGCGAGCCGATGACGAGGAATTCGGCATCACCCAGGCAATCATAGACGCGGTGATGCAGTACCGCTTCAAACCGGGAACCAAGAACGGCGTGCCGGTCAAGACTCACGCCACGGTGACCAAGGCGTACCGATTCGTAGTGCGTTAAGACGCATATCTCACCACGTCGCGCAGCGAGTCCTGCGAGATATGCGGGTTAAAGAAAGAGGCCGGGCAAGCCCGGCCTCATCATCTATGGTTCACCCGAGGTGAACTTGTCACCAACTCACACCAACTCTTAGCCGGTGTGTGCTGTGGCGGCGTTTCTACAGCTCGACGCGTTCGCGAAGGGTCTTGCCCGGCTTGAAGTGAACATACTTCTTTGCCGGAATGTGAATTGTCGCGCCGGTCGCCGGGTTGCGGCCCGTGCGTGCACCACGCTGCTTGGTGGCAAAGGTGCCGAAACCGGGAATCGTCACCTTCTCACCGGCGTCGAGCGCCGTCGCGATCAGGCCTGTCCGCGGGTGGGCCGAAAACATCGTATCGATGATCTCCGCAGCCTTTCCCTGACTGATACCGACCTTCTTCGCAAGCTTCATCGCCATTTCGGTCTTGTTCATGGGAACCTCCTGTGTTTATTCGTATTCACAGTGTGGGGGCGCGGCACCACGCTGTCAAGGCCAAATTGCCAGAAAACTCAACATCCACGCTTGTTTTCCCGGCAAACCCGGGGTAGCTTGTGATTCAGGAGGTGCAAATGGATCTCAAGCTGCGAGGCAAACGCGCGCTGGTGACCGGCTCATCCCGGGGCATCGGGCGCGCTATCGCGCTCTCGTTGGCCGACTTCAAGGTTGATGTTGCCATCAATTATCTCCGCAACCGCACCCGCGCGGAGGAAACCGCCCACGAAATCGAGGAGCGAGGCGTCCGCGCGCTGGTGCTCAAGGGAAACGTCGCCAAGCCCGACCACGTAGAACACCTTTTCTCGTCGATCGGCGATTCATGGGGTGGTCTGGATATCGTCGTGTCGAATGCTGCCTCCGGCGTGTTGCGGCCGGCGCGGGAACTGACTCTGCACCATTTCGACTGGTCCATGCACATTAACGCCGCTGCCCTGCTACCGATCACCCAGCAGTTCTTGGAGATGGACTCGGAGAGCGAAAAAGCCCTGGTTGCAGTGTCCTCACTCGGTGCGCTGCGCGCGATACCAAACTACACCGCGGTCGGCGCCTCAAAGGCCGCACTGGAGTCGATGGTACGGCACCTGGCAGCTGAGTTCGCCCCCGAGGGATTGCGCATCAACGCGGTCTCGGCAGGCACCGTCGATACCGACGCCCTGCTTCACTTTCCAAACCGCGAGGAACTCCTTGACAGCGCCCTCAAGCGAACTCCAGCCGGTCGCCTGGTACATCCTCAAGACGTGGCCAACGTGGCCATTTTTCTCTGCACGCAGTACGCGTCCATGATTCACGGCCAGACGCTCATCGTTGATGGCGGATACTCGATATTGGCGTAGCCTGAAAAGATTTCGGATTTCGGATTTCGGATTTGACGTCCCGCAGCTCGCATCCTCGGCCGGGAAGCCACAGTCGGCGTGGCGCTGTCGTGGAGGGCCTCGTCGCGAGGACCGCGAGACGTCATGGTTGAATTCTCAATTATGAGTTCTTAATTCTCAATTCCCACCCATCCTCTCCTAACCTACAATTTCCACTCGGAGCCCACAGTCGGCGCGCCGCTGTTGCGGAGGGCCTCGCCGCGAGGGCCGTGAGACGTCGTGAGCTGGTGCGCGCTTGCGCGCGCCAGATTGCGGCGTATCGCGGGCCGCAGCAGAGGCCCGTAGCAGCAGCGGCAGGGGCGGCGAAGCC
>JAOZUP010000532.1 GCA_029938595.1 Thermoanaerobaculales bacterium
AGCCACTCCTCCTGGCGCCGGCTCGGCAGACCGATGGCGGCAAAGCTCTCGCGGCCCCTCTCCCTCATGTCCTGGAGCAACTTGGGCGCCGGCAGACTGGCGGCGGACTCGAGGATGGTCTCAAAGACCTGGGTCTCGGCTCTCATGCGCCGGCCGCCTGGGCGGGCTCCGCCTCGAGCCACTCGTATCCCTGGTCCTCGAGCTGGAGGGCGAGCTCGCGGCCGCCCGAGCGCACGATGCGTCCGTCGATCAGAACGTGGACGAAATCCGGCACGATGTAGTTGAGCAGGCGTTGGTAGTGAGTGATGAGAACGAAGGATCGTTCGGGGTTGCGCAGCGAGTTGACACCGTCAGCGACGATTTTCAGAGCGTCGATGTCGAGACCCGAGTCGGTCTCGTCGAGAATTGCCAGCTTGGGCTCGAGCACCGCCAGGTGGAAGATTTCGTTACGCTTCTTTTCGCCGCCCGAGAAGCCCTCGTTGACCGGCCGTTTGAGCAGCGACTCGTCGAGCTTGACCAATTGCACCTTGTCACGCACCAGGGCGAGGAAGTCCATCGCGTCGATCTCCTCCTCCCCGCGATGGCTGCGGATAGCATTGAGCGCGGTGCGGAGGAAGTAGGTGTTGCTGACGCCGGGGATCTCCACCGGGTACTGGAAGGCCAAGAAGAGGCCCTCGCGAGCCCGAGTTTCGGCGTCGAGGTCGAGCAGGTTCTGGCCCTCATACACGATCTCGCCGCCCGTGACCTCGTACTCCTCACGGCCGGCGAGCACGCTTGCCAGGGTGCTCTTGCCAGATCCGTTGGGACCCATGATCGCGTGCACCTCACCGGGGTTGACCGTGAGATCCACACCCTTGAGGATCTCGGCCCCGTCAACCGCCACATGAAGGTTTTTGATCTCAAGCATCGTTTCGTTCTCCATCTGTTTTCCTTATTTTCTGTTGTTGGCGCCAGGTCTTCCGAAGACATGGCGCCAAGAATAGAAGGCCTCCAGTCGTCTCCATGATCAACCCACGCTACCCTCTAGCGAGACCCCGAGCAGCTTCTGAGCCTCCACCGCGAACTCCATCGGCAGCTCGCAAAAGACCTCCTTGCAGAAGCCGTTGACGATCATCGACACCGCGTCCTCGGTTGTGATGCCGCGCTGGTTGCAGTAGAAAATCTGGTCCTCGCCGATCTTCGAGGTTGTCGCCTCGTGTTCGACCTGGGCTGACGGGTTGGCGATCTCGATGTAGGGGAAGGTGTGGGCGCCGCAGCGGTCACCGAGGAGCATGGAGTCGCACTGGGAGAAGTTGCGGGCGTTCTCCGCCTTCCTGCCGACCTTGACCAGGCCACGGTAGGTGTTCTGTCCGCGGGCCGCCGAAATCCCCTTGGAAATGATCGTCGAGGAGGTATTCCTGCCGAGGTGGATCATCTTCGAACCGGTGTCTGCCTGTTGGTGGCCTGACGTCAGCGCCACCGAATAGAACTCACCGACCGTGTCGTCGCCCTTGAGGATCACGCTCGGGTATTTCCAGGTAATGGCCGAGCCGGTCTCCACCTGGGTCCAGGAGATCTTCGACCGGTCGCCCTTGCAGATGCCCCGCTTGGTGACGAAGTTGAAGATCCCACCCTTTCCGGTCTCCTTGTCGCCGGGGTACCAGTTCTGCACCGTCGAGTACTTGATCTTGGCGTCTTCGAGGGCCACCAACTCGACCACCGCCGCGTGGAGCTGGTTCTCGTCGCGCATCGGCGCGGTGCAGCCCTCGAGATAGCTGACGTAGGAACCCTCGTCAGCGACGATCAGGGTGCGCTCGAACTGGCCGGTGTTGGCGGCGTTGATGCGGAAGTAGGTCGAGAGCTCCATTGGGCAGCGCACGCCCTTGGGGATGTAGACGAAGGAGCCGTCTGAGAAGACCGCCGAGTTGAGAGTGGCGAAGTAATTGTCGGTGGCGGGGACCACCGAACCGAGATACCGCTTGACCAGCTCGGGGTGCTCGCGCACAGCCTCGGAGAACGAGCAGAAGATGATGCCGAGCTCGCCCAGCTTCTCCTTGAATGTAGTGGCCACCGACACGCTGTCGAATACCGCGTCGACCGCGACCCCGGAGAGAATTTTCTGCTCCTCGAGGGGAATGCCGAGCTTCTCATAGGTGGCGAGGATCTCGGGATCGACCTCGTCGAGGCTGTCGATCTCGATCTTCTTCGGTGCTGCGAAGTAGGAGATCGCCTGATAGTCGATCTCCGGGTAGTGAACATTCGGCCAGCGCGGCTCGGACATCTTTAACCACTGCCGGTAGGCCTTGAGCCGCCATTCAAGCAGCCACTCGGGCTCTTCCTTCTTCGCCGAGATGAACCGGATCACGTCCTCGTCGAGCCCCGGCGGTAAGGTCTCCTGGTCAACGTCGGTGACGAAGCCGTGCTCGTACTCGCGGTTCGCGAACTCCTCGATGAGCTTATCCTGGGTAACCATTTCTTCCCCGAGTCTGTATCGCGGCCCTCGCCGCGGAGACGTCTTCAAATTGCCGTTGTGCAGTCGTGTTGATCTCTCATCACGCCGGCAACATCTAGAATCGCCTTTGGAGCGAACATATTCCTGGTGAACCGTTCCCGCCCCCGCCCCCGAAGACGAGTAAAGAGTGAAGAGTTGAGAGTTAAGAGTTGAGAACTGGGGCCGAACG
>JAOZUP010000130.1 GCA_029938595.1 Thermoanaerobaculales bacterium
CGATGTCACCGGGCTCAATGACGCCCTCGGCCAGGATCCCCTCTGCGGCGCGGCCCTGGTGGGTCGGGAGAATGTGCTCGAAGCCCGTGATCTCGCGCACGCTCTTTTCGAAACGCTTCCAGGAACGGCTTCCGGCGTAGCTCTCGTCGCCAAGCATCATCGCGGCCCACTGCTCGGTGGACATGGCGCCGGTGCCGCTGTCAGTCAGCAAATCGATGCAGCAATCCTCGGCGTCCAACAGAAAGACGTTGTTATGGGCGGCCTCGAGAGCCCGGACCCGTTCCTCGGGCGTGGTGATCTTGAGGGGCTCGGTGGTCTTGATCCGAAAGGGCTCGATAATGGTCTTCATCTTCAACCTCCGCAGGGGGGCCTTTGTATCAGCTTCGGAGGAGGTGCGCCAGCCCGCCCATCCAGTGGGCCCTGCATCCTGAACTCTGAACCATGTATCCGGGTGGGTGGGTGGGACCCTACTGGCCGGATCGTACCTTTTCAACCAGCGTTTCGAAGTCGGGGTCTCCGCGGAGGGAGTCGAGGTAGGGATGCTCAAGCGCCTCGAGGGTCAGCTTCCCAACAGCGTGCATATCTCGGAGCCGCGCTACGGCGAACTCATTTCGACCCAGGTGTGTGGCACAAAATGCCAGAAGGAGATTGGTCACTGCAATGCTGTGATGTCTCGGGGGCAGCCTCTCCCGAAAGACCGGCATCGCGAGCTCGAAGGCGGCAAACGCATCTTCGTAGTTTCCCCGACGCCACTCGAGCAGGCCCAAGTGCCCGTTACTGGAGGCGGTCTCGGGGTGGTCGGGACCAAGTGACTTCTCAGTGATCCGAAGCGCAGCCTCGAAAAGCTCTTCCGCGCCATCATACTCTTCAATCGCAACGAGGAATTCCCCGTACGGAAAGAGGGTGTAGACACGGTCCGGGTGATCAGGCGACAAGGTCTGCCGTCGGACCTCCAACGCTCGCTCGAAACGCTCCCGCGCCGCTTCGTTATCACCTGCCAACCGGTCGGCAACTGCCAGCCTGGTGACCGGAAAAGCCACCGACCAGTGATCGTGCCCCAGCTGTTTCTCGAATATCTCGAGAGAACGTTCGAGGTATGGCCGACCCGTCTCGTTCTCGCCGAGACCCATGTGGGCGAGGCCGAGCGCGTGGATGATCCACCCGACGTCGCTGTGATCGGCCCCCAACGCTTCCCGCCGGATCTCTAGAGCTCGTTTCAGGTTCTCCTTCGATTCTGTGTAACACCCAAGAGTGTTCAATAACAGGCTCTTCTGGTAGAGCACATCAGCCACTTCCGGGTGGTTCGGTCCTTTGGCCACCTCGATGATCTCGAGAGCTCGATCAAAGAGCTCGCCGGCAATCTTGAACCGACCCATACGCCACTCGAGGAATGCCAGATCGGAGAGGCTTTCCGCGACCGCCGAGTCGACTCTCGATGTCGTTCCTTCTCGGATCTCCAACGAGCGATCGAAAGACTCCCGCGACGACCTGAAATCGCCCAACCAGTACTGCACCCACCCCAGGGTGTTCAGCGTGGCCGCCACCTCGAGATCATCCGGGCCAAGCTCTCGCGACCGAATGGCAAGGGACCGCTCGATCAGCGGCAGCGCTTCATCGAAGTGCCCCAGGTTGAGGTAGGCCTGGCCGATGGTCGCCAAGAGGCGCGCCTGAATCAGTGGCTTGCCTTCGAGCTCGCTGTTGACCCGCTCCGCACCGAGATCGAGAACCTGGCGCATCGTCAGTGCGCGCCCCATCGGCCGCGCCGGATCCAAGAACCCGAACATCCCTTCCAGCACGTCCGCAGACTTCCGCACTGCTTCGGCCTCACTCTTGGCTTTGAGCAGCCCGACGGTGGTCCCGATCACTCCCGCCACCAGTAGGAGAACCAGCAAGGCACTCGCCGTGACCCCCATCCGATGACGACTGAAGAACTTCCGCACCCTGTAGGTGGTGCTCGGCGGGCTCGCTTCAACGGGATCGTTACGAAGGTACCGTCGCACGTCCGCCGCCAACTCCGACGGCGAACCGTAACGGCGTGACCTGTCCTTCTCCAGCGCCTTCATCACGATCCAGTCGAGGTCCCCACGCAGGGTCCGCGCCAGCCCCTGGATGTCCGTGCGACGCCGTTCGGCGGCCGACTGCGAGGCGGCGCCGAGGCTCGAGACGCGGGTGCTCGGTTTCGGCGGTTCCTCCTCGCGGATCCTACGGCGCATCTCATCGAAGCCCGCAGTGCGGAGCTCCTTCGAATCGAACGGCTGTGTTCCGGCCAGCAGCTCGTAGAGCACGACGCCCAGGGAGTAGACATCGGATCGAGTGTCGACATCGAGACCGGTCAGCTCCGCCTGCTCTGGGCTCATGTATTCGGGCGTGCCGATCCACTGGCCGAGCTCGGTGAAGAGGGTGCGTTCGGTGAGCCGCTGAGAGGTGGCCTTGGCGACTCCAAAATCGATGATCTTGGGGATCGGCCGGCCATCCTCGAAGGCGACGAGAATGTTCGACGGCTTGATGTCGCGGTGGATGATCCCCTTCTGGTGGGCGTGTTGCACACCATCGCAGACCTGCATGAAGAGGGTCAGCCGGTCCCGAGTGCTCAAGCGTTGAGCATCGCAGTACTCCGTCAGCGGCACCCCTTTGACATACTCCATCGAAAAAAAGGGTCGGCCATCGTCGCTCGAGCCCGCTTCGTACGCCCTGGCGATGTATGGGTGGTTCATAAGCGCCAGGGCTTGGCGTTCGGACTCGAAGCGTGCCAGCACCTCCTTGGTGTCCATTCCCCACTTGATGAGCTTGAAGGCCACCCTGCGCCGGACCGGGCCCTCCTGCTCGGCCTCCCACACTTCGCCCATGCCGCCCTCGCCGAGCTTCTGCAGGAGCCGGAAGTTGCCGATCCGATCGGGTGGACGTCTCTCCTCCATCGTGTCCCTCGTTGATTGGTCGAACTCCAGGAGCCCTTCCACCTCGTGACGGAGCTCGTCATCGCCCGCACACTCATCATCGAGATACGACGCGCGCCGGTCGACCGGTAGTTCACACGAGGCCAGGAAGATTTCCTTGGCTTTGCGGTGCCGGTCGATGCTCATGACGGCCCCGCCTCCGATAGTCTGAGGCGTAGCCACGCCTGAGCATGGCGCCAGTCATTCTCGACGGTACGTTTCGATACTCCGAGTGCCTCGGCCACCTGCTCCACCGTCAGCCCTCCGAAAAAGCGGAGGGTCACGACTCTCGCCTCGCGCTCGTCGATCTCGGCCAGCTCCTCCAGAGCTGCATTGAGATCGAGAAGTTGCTCCGGATCGAGCACCTCCCCGCCCAGCGGGTCGAGGGCCCCCGACAAGGTCACGCACTGCCACCCGGCGCCCCTCTTCAAAGCACCGCGCTCGCGCGCATGGTCGACCAACAGACGGCGCATGACCTTGGCGCCGACCGCGTAGAAGTGCGTCTTGCCCTTCCAGTCCGCTCGTGTCTGGTCGACCAGCTTGAGGTAGGCCTCGTGCACCAGCGCCGTCGGCTGCAGGGTGTGGCCCGGTGTCTCGCGGCTCATGTATCCCTTCGCGAGCCGCCGAAGCTCGTCATAGACGACCGGAAACAGATCCTCGGCGGTGGTGCGATCAACCTCTCCGGGCCCACTCAGACCGGAGATGATCTCCATCACGCGCGTCTTCGAGTTGCCGGTCAACAACGGCCTCCAGCGATCAACATCGTGTCCCGGACATCTTACGAGGGATCTCACACCACGCATGCATGCCCCTTCGATTCTTACGCAATCGGATGCAAGACCGTTTCAGAGTTGCGGGGTTTTGGTCGCGAATCCGCGTTACCGGGTGGAGGACGGAATGCGAGTCGTGGTATGGACCCATCGTGTTCCGCCGAAATCAAAGACAGGAGGAAAGAATGAAACGAGCATTGATTTTTCTGGGAGTTTTCGCTCTTTGCGGATCCCTCGCTGTGCCGGCGACGGCGGGCGAACAGGGTTGGCATCTCCGAGTGTTCGCGGCCGGAATCGACCCGGACCTCGATGAAACGATCGAAAACGGCGACGGCGACGATATCCGTGTGACCAGCGGAACAGATCTCGGGATAGGAGCGAGTCTCGAGTACCAGTTCACCGACCTGCTCGGAATCGATGTCGGGGGTTTTTCGGGTAGCCCCGACGTCGAGCTGAGTGCTGACATCCCTGGCTACGGCGTGCTCTCGGTCAGGGACGCCATGTCCACCCAGGTCCTCACTCTCGACCTCAACTTTCACGTGACACCCAACAGCCCCTCCTTTGACGTCTACCTCGGTGCCGGATTGGCGTACCTCTGGTATGGCGACCTCCACTACGATGGCCCGGAAGTAGCCGAACCACTCTCCTTCCGGACCGACAACGACCTCGGCTGGACCGCCAAGGCCAACGTAGCTATCGCCCTGGGTAAAACCAGCGACTGGACCGCCTTCGGGGGTCTCCGATATATCTGGTCGAACCTCGAGGGCACCGAGGCCGATGACCCGAACGCCGGCTCCGAATCCTTCAGCTTCAATATTTTTTCGTTCAGCGTCGGAATTGGGTACAGCTTTTAATCTGACACGAACGGATTGGTGGCCTTCTCGCGGCCGATAGTGGTGTCGGGACCGTGGCCGCATATGACGCGGGTGTCGTCGGGCAGGGTGTAGAGCTGGGTACGGATCGAACGCTCGAGGACCGGAAATGAACCACCCATGAGGTCGGTGCGGCCGATGGAACCTGCAAAGAGCACATCGCCGACCACGACCAACGGCTCGTTCGCACCGGAAACGACGAAGCAGACGCCGCCCGGTGAGTGGCCCGGAGTGTGGCGAACCTCCAGCTCGAGACCGCCGACCTCGAGCTTCAGACCGTGCTCGAGCCACAGATCAGGCTCGGGAGGCGCCTCCACCTCGAGCCCGAACATCTGCGCCTGCATCGGCAGGTTGCGGTAGAGCTCGGTCTCGTCTCGGTGGAGCCCGATCGGCAGCCCCGCACCCAGCTCGCGGGCAAGCTCCGCGGTGCCGCCCGCATGGTCGATATGGCCGTGGGTGTGGAGGATCAGGGTCGGCCGCAGCCCGCTCGCACGGACCCGCTCCGCGATCCGCTCACCCTCCTCGCCGGGGTCAATGACCACCAGCTCTCCGGCGTCTGTATCGCCCAACAGCACACAATTCGCCTGTATTGGACCGACCGCAAAAACGTCGAGGAAAAGCTTCGCAGTCACTGAAAACACCGGCCGACGTTTTTGCGAATTCGGAATTCGGAATTCAAATGAACACCCTCCCCACCAGCAGTCCCATCAACTTGGCGAGTTTCGCGGCGGCCTTCTCGCCCTCTTCGAGGACCTCGGTGTGGGTCAGGGGACGATCGACGAGGCCCGCTGCGGGATTTGCGGCAAAGGACAGCACCAGCACTTTCATCCCCATGTGGCGGGCGGCGATGACCTCTGGAACCGTCGACATGCCCACCACTGAGCCGCCGAGGGCACGCAGCATCCGCACCTCCGCAGGAGTTTCGAACGAGGGGCCAAGCATCGCAGCATAGACACCCTCGTGGACGGTGAACCCGGCATCCTCGGCCGCCGGCCGCGCCGCTCTGCGCAGCTCCCCATCGTAGACTTCGCTCATATCGGGAAACTGGGGACCGAACTCCCTCCCCCATTCGCCGACCAGCGGATTGGCCCCCTGCAGGTTGAGGTGGTCGGTGATAATGACCATCGAGCCAGCCTCGATTTCGGGCACGAGGGCGCCGGTCGCGTTGGTGGCGATCATCACCTCCGCACCGAGAAGACCGGCCAGCCGCACCGGCGCCACCACTTCCTCCGGCCGATAGCCCTGGTAGAGGTGAAAGCGGCCGTTGAGCACCATCAGCGTCTCGTCCCCGCGCCGCCAGAGGGTCAGGGTCTGCTGATGCCCCATCAGGGTATGGATGTTGAACGGAAAAACCTCGTTGAGGTAAATCTCCTCCGCGGACTCCCAACCCGGTACCTCAAGACTCAAACCGGAGCCCGCCACCAACAAACCGCGAACACGACCGGGTTGGTACCGTTCGCGAAACTCATCGGCAATACGCCGCATACCGTCAGGGGTCAGGCGCGAATTCATGGCCGGAAGGCTAGCACATGCAGAATTAGGAATTAGGAATTTCGCACATCCACCCGAAAGGATTTCGGATTTCGGATTTCGGATTTGCCGTCCCACGGCTTGCATCCTCCGCCGGGAAGCCGCAGTCGGCGTGGCGCTGTTGCGGAGGGCCTCGTCGCGAGGGCCGCGAGATGTCACATGCGGGAACTGCATTCTCCCGGTACGAGGGGCCCGGCTGTGCCCGCCACGCGGAGCGTTTCGAGCACCGTCGACGCGCCCCAATCAGCCTCGAAGGCCATCTATCACTCCTACCTCTCGGAAAGGCGCGGCGGGCCCGGCCCGACGTGGCTTTCCGAGGGCGGGTGGGCGGGTGGATGGCATTCCTAATTCCTAATTCCTAATTCCTAACTCCTAATTCGGACCTTCGTGACGGTGGTCGCTACCAACGATTCCCCAGTTCTGGTACCTTTGCGCCCGCGATGTCGCGGATTCGCCTCCAGTCGTTGAAGCTCGCCGGATTCAAGTCGTTTCCGGATGAGGTGGAGCTCAATTTCCCGGGAAAGATGTCGGCGATCATCGGTCCCAACGGATGCGGCAAGTCCAACGTGGTGGACGCCATCCTGTGGGTGCTCGGCGAACAGAGCCCCTCGCTCATGCGCCTCAAACAGATGGGCGATGTGGTCTTTTCAGGAGCAAGTTCCCGACCGGCGGCCGGCGCCGCCGAGGTAACCCTGATTCTCGAGTCGGACGACGGACACTGGAAGGAGACCGACGGCCGCCTCGAGGTACGGCGTCGGGTCTTCCGCAACGGTCCTTCGGAGTACCGAATCAACGGCCGCGCAGTGCGCCTCAAGGACGTCTTCGATGAGCTCGCCGGCGTCGGTCTCGGTACCCGCGCCTACTCGATCATCGAGCAAGGCCGAGTGGGACAGGTCCTGTCCGCACGCCCGATCGACCGCCGCGCATTGCTCGAGGAAGCGGCCGGCATCACCCGCTACAAGGCGCGCAAGCACGAGGCGGAGCTCAAACTCGAGCACACGCGCCAAAATCTACTTCGTCTCGACGATGTCATCGGCGAGGTCAACAGGACCCTGCGACAGATCAAACGCCAGGCGAAGCAGGCGGAGCGCCACCAGAAGCTTGAAACCGAACTCAAAGAACACCTGCGCTGTCTGTTCACGATCGATGCCCATCGCCTCGATGGACAGCGCACAGACATTACCCGCCGCCGCGCGCAGGCTCAGAACGAGGTCGCAGCGGCGGCGGCGGCTCTCGGCGGGTCGGACGCCGATCTTGGGAGGGCGCGTGAAGAGCTCGAAGCGGCCCGCCGGGAAACCGATGCGGCGCGCGAGGAGGTCGCGACCCTGCTCGGATCCCGTGAACGGTTAGAGGCTTTCCTCGAGCGCTCGGCCGACATGCTCGACAACCTCCGCGCTTCCCTCGACCACACAAAGACCGAATCCACCACCCTCACCTCTGCACGCGGCGCCATCGAGGAACGGATAGCTGACGCGAACGCCCGCCACGGGAAGCTCGAATCCGAGCTTGAATCGATCCGTAAGGATCTGGATGAGGCGAAGAAGGGCCACGGCGCCGCCGATGCACGCCTTCAGACCGCCGAGGAAGCCGCATCACGACAGCGCCAGGATCTCCTGCGAACCATCTCCACCCTCACCGGCAGCCGCAACCGGCTCGGTGATCTCGAGCGCGAGAGGGATCGCCTCACCTATGCACTGGGCCAGCTCGATCAGGAAAGGACGCGCCTCGAAACCCGACGCCAGGAGCTTGGGGAGAGCGTTCGCGAGGCTTCCGACCGCAGCAGAACCGCGGCGCAAGCTGCCGAAAAGATCGCCGCACGGCGCCGGAAGCTGGCCGACGATCGGGCCCGGCTCCGCGAACAGGCGAGCACGGCGAAGCGCGAGGCGGAGTCGCTGGGTCACACGCTGTGGGAGCTGCGCCACCGGCTGCAGGGGGTCGAGCGCGGGCTTGCCCGCCAGGCGGCCGCTGCCGAGCAGCTGAGCGGGGTGATTCCCGCCGATCTCATGGCCGGCAAGCTCGGCGACTATCTCCATCCACCGGCAGACCTCGCGCCGGTCCTCGACCGTACATGGCGCGAGTGGC
The DNA here is from genome assembly GCA_029938595.1 of Thermoanaerobaculales bacterium. GTDB lineage: Bacteria > Acidobacteriota > Thermoanaerobaculia > Thermoanaerobaculales > Sulfomarinibacteraceae > Sulfomarinibacter. Next base: position 8,188 of record JAOZUP010000130.1, read on the forward strand.
TCGAGCTTCCGGTCGTGCACACCGCAGACCTCTCACCCGACCAACTCGATGGACTGAGCGAACTCGAGGGTCGAATTCGCCTCGTGGCAACCGGCGACACTCCGCCGCCTCCCAAGACCGTGACGCCCGATGGAGCGGAGGATCTCCTGCAACTGGCGGGCGCCGCGTCCGAAAACCTCGGTTGGTTGGCACGGTCTCTTCCTCCCACCTATCGATGCAGTGACCTCGCCAGGGCGCAGCAGATCGCCAACGAGCATCCCGAAGCGATCATTCTCTGCCCCGACGGCGTGCTGAGACAGGGCCGCATCCTCGAGCCCGCCACTGCGGGCGGCCGCCACCCGGGCGCCCTCCAGCTTCGTACCACCCAGGGGCAGCTCCAGGCCCAGATCGAGGAGACCGCGGCCCGCACCGAGGCCTCATCCGGCCGTCATGGTGAGATCAACGAGAGGCTGGAACGCCTGTCCACGGAGCTCGCAACCCTCGACGGTGATCTGGTCACCGCCGAGCAGGAGCGTGCACGAACCGCGGCGGTCGACGAGTCCGTAACCCAAGACCTGGGACGGATCGAACGAGAGCTGGAGTCTCTGACCACCGACAAGGAACGCTGCCGCACCCAGGACGCTGACATCGCCGAGCGCCTCACCCGGCTCGAGAAAGAAGTCGGCGAGCTGGAAGAACGCAGCCACGAGCTCGAGCAAGCGGTCGAAGATGCCGCCGTTCAGTGTGCCGGCCATCGCGAAGAAACCTCGGAGGCTCTGCGAAAGCTCGACCGCTGGCGCGCCGAGGAACGGCTCGCGGCTGAACGCGTGGAGACTGCTCATTCGGAAGGCGCGCGCCTCGAGGGAGAGGCGGGTGCCCTCTCCGAGCGGGTCGGCGCCCTCGCTGCCGAGGCCGGGCGTCTCGCAGGCGAACGCCAGAGCACCGAAGACGAGGTTGTGCGCTCGCGCACGCGTCTGGCTGAAGAACAGGGTTTGCTTGCCGCTGCCCGGGAGCAGGAACGGCGTCTGGCCGAAAAAGTCGATGCGACGAGCACTCGAGTGAGCGCCCTCGAAAAAGAGGTCCGGATCCGCCGCGAGACCCATGAGCAGGAGCGTGAGGTCCTCCATGGCATCGAGGTCGAACAGACCCGCGCCGAGGGCGACTGGGAGCGGCTTCGCGAGCACGCCGCCGACGAGCTGAATCTCGCCCTCGAAAAGCTCCTGGAGTCGGAGCCGGATTCCGACGATGACCCACAGAGCCTCCGCATCGACGTCGACGCGCTGCACGCCAAGCTCGAGCGCCTCGGG
>JAOZUP010000533.1 GCA_029938595.1 Thermoanaerobaculales bacterium
GCCCACACCGAGCCATCCCCAACCGCGAGATCCGAGATCTCCGTGAACGCGCTGTCGGCCAGAATACCAACCGTGCCTTCTCGGTCGATGCTGAGGATCAGGCCCTTGTCGGCGGTTCCCACGAGGAGCCGGTCACCGACGGCCTCGAGGCTGGCGGCATGGACGTCCGGAAGCTCGACCCAGCGGACGAGTCCCCGATCATCGAGCCTGAACACCGATGCCGGCGGTCCACCCGCGACGACCACCACGCCGTCAAAGAGGGCCAGATCCCAGAGGCCACCCTCCCCTACTCGACCGACCTCGTTCAACGCACCGTCATTCCACCGGTAAAGGACTCCCGGCGCCACCGTTGCGATCAGAACCGCCCCATCGGCGGCGATCAAGAGCGCTGTGATCTGCTCGGCCGGGATCTCGGCCACCAGCTCGGCCGAACTTCCACGCACCCGGTACAACCGCGCCGGGTGACCTGTGCCGACCATCAGCGACCCGTCTGCCGCCACGGCTGCTGCCATCACCACCGGTTCATCGAAGGTCGCTCCAACCGTCCAACCGTCGACCGGCCGCAACTGGCCGTCCGAGGTCACCTCTACGTTGGAACCGCGGCCCTCGAGCAACTCCTGCGCGGTATCGACAATCCACCAATCAGTCGAGGTGGCATCCGCGGCCTGCACGAACAACAGCACGGCGAAGACCGCAGCAAGAAATCTCAGACCACTCATCTATTCTCCCAACCCTACTCTCTGCTGCGAACGGTGATCGGGATTCGCTGCGCCCCGGTCACCCGGTACGGCACTTCAACTTCCGTCTTGGCAAAGACGCTATAAGCCGTCGTCTCCAGATTGGGACCGAGCGCCGATCGAAGCTGCAATACGAGGCTCGGCGGAGCCGACAGCGACCCCCCGGAAACAACCATGCCCAGATCCCGCCGCTCGAGCACCGCGACCAGGGTGTTGCCGGGCACGAGGCTGTTCACCAACCGCACCTCGTCGGCAAAGCTCGACGGCTCGAATGGACGCATTTGCAGGTCGTACACGGTCCACGCCGCGCCGTCCGCCCCCACCAGGTCAAGGCGCCCATCCGGCACTCCCTCGGGGATGCGGAGGGTTACCGTACGGATCTCCTCGCCCCCTCGATGGCGTTGCATCCGGAATCGCACCTCGAGCTCCTCGCCGGGCCGTACGACCCTGGTGGCGGGAACGATCTCGACGATTTCGGCGGTCCTGATCTCTTCGCTGGTATCGAGGCTGATTTCCACCGATCCTATTTCCGGCGCGGCGAAGCCCGATCCTTCGAAATAGCCCACTACGGCGGTGGCGAAGGCCGCCGCTTCGGCGGGGGCCTGGACACCGGCAAAGACCGCCGACACTCGTGCCGCCTCCTGGCCCGGATACCGCACCTCAATAGTGGTACTCAGCGTCTGATTGCCGAAGGTTCGGCCGAAGGCCCCCTGGCTCGCGTGAGACAGGTACCCGACCAGCAGAGGCAGCAGGGTTGGGTGACGGACGGCGCGAAATGAGTACTTGCGGCCGTCGACCACCACCCTGACGGGAACCATCGGCGCCTCCTGACCGAGGCGGCCCATAACCCCGGGCGCGCGGTCGGCGACCAGGGCCCCGATCGGCTCACCGACAGTGAAGAACTTGAACGAGCTCATCACACTCGGCATCACCGCCACCACACTCGCCCTCGCCAACGGCATCACGACGGCGCCGGCACCGAGCGACGGGTGCCCGAAGGCCCACAGCAGATCGCCGCGAATCTCGGTCACGGTCCCGGCGGCCGCAATCGTCGCGTCGCCGTCCACCAACACCGCAGCCACCATATCGCCGGGGGCAATCGCTCCCGCGTCTTCCCCAATCTCCGAGGCTCCCCCCGGGGTGCCCACCCAACCCATCCGGCGCCAGCTTTCGGCCAGCCAGCCGCTTCCCGATGGGATCCACGGTCCACCCACCACCAACGGCAGTGGTTGCAGCCGATTTGCCTCCTCCGGTTGGAGCCAGTCAACCACCATCTTGCCGAGTGCGCCTGCACGAACCGCGGCAACGATCTCAGCGAAGGGCGGACGCCCGCTGGCGGCTGCGATTGACGGGGAGGGCTCGATCTCCAACATGCGTGCAAACGGGGTCACGCCTCCGATCGGCTCCTTTGCGAACGGCCAACCGAAGGCGAGCGCTCCCAGCAGCCGGCCGTCAAGGTAGACCGGCGAACCGCTCATGCCGGCAATGATGCCCGTGTGCTCGAAGCGCGGGTCGTCGAGGCGAACGAGCACGATCTCGCCGTCTGGGGTCCCGGAGCCGATTGTTCCCAGCACCGTAAGCGGGATCTCCACCCGCTCGCCGCCGTCCATTTCAGTGATGCACACCCCAGTCCGTCCAGGGGTTGCGTCCGCCAGGGCTAGATGCTCGACGGCCCAGGCTGGGACGGCGAACGCGACCGACACTAGAAGGCACAGAAACACATGAAGAGACTTCATCGAATGATCATTCTACGCATACCTGGCCGTATCGTTACCCGCCAGACGCCACGAAACTCGATCAACGCGAAGCCTCGGGGTTCTTTCTGCTGTGTCGTTCGAGCCGCGACTTGTCACGGCGTAGTGCGAAGCACGAAGCCGGAAGCGGCGGCATATACATAGCCTGGGG
>JAOZUP010000534.1 GCA_029938595.1 Thermoanaerobaculales bacterium
ACTTCAGCTTCGTCAACGGCCAGTACACCAACGACGGCGGCACCCACCAGAGCGCCTTCCGCGAGGGAGTGCTCAAGGGCGTCAACGAGTTCGCCAAGAACGGCTTTGCCGGCGAGGACGTGCGCGACGGGCTGGTCGGTGTGGTCGCGGTCAAGGTGCAGGACCCGGTCTTCGAATCACAGACCAAGAACAAGCTCGGCTCCACCGATATCCGCTCGTGGATCGTCAACTCGATCAAGGAACAGGTGGTGCTCTGGCTGCACAAGAACCGCGAAGAGGCGGACAAACTGCTGGAAAAGGTCAAGAACAACCAGCGTGTGCGCAAGGAGCTGTCGGCGATCAAAAAGGAGGCGAAGGAACGGGCCAAGAAGGTGGCCATCCGCATTCCAAAACTCATCGACTGCAAGGTCCACTTGTCGGACACTAAGGGCAAGCGGCGCGAGGAAACGACGATATTCCTCACGGAGGGCGACTCGGCAGGCGGCGCCATGATCCAGGCCCGCGACGTGCAGACCCAGGCAATTTACTCACTGAAGGGCAAGCCGCTCAACACCTTTGGGCTCGGCCGCGAGGCGGTGTACAAGAACGAGGAGCTCTACAACATCATGCGCGCCCTCGGCATCGAGGAGGATCTCGAGGGACTGCGCTACAACAAGGTGGTCATCGCCACCGACGCCGACGTCGACGGCATGCACATCCGGAATCTCCTCCTCACCTACTTCCTGCGCTTCTTCGAGGAGCTCGTCGTATCGGGCCACGTCTACATCCTCGAAACACCGATCTTCCGGGTGCGTAACAAGTCCGAGACGATCTACTGCTACTCCGAGGCCGAGCGCGACACGGCCGTGGAGCGCCTCCGCAACAACGAGGTGACCCGCTTCAAAGGCCTCGGTGAGATCTCGCCCAAGGAGTTCAAACAGTTCATCGCTGACGACGAGCACATGACCCGGATCACCACCGGATCGATGGGTGATGTCAAAAGGGCGCTGGAGTTCTTCATGGGCAAGAACACGCCCGCGCGCAAGGAGTTCATTATCGAGAACCTGATCGCGGACATCGCATAATCCAGTTTTGAGTTTTGAGTTATGAGTTTTGAGTTCGCCACTACCCAATACTCGAGGGGGACGGCGGAAGGGAAATCCGAAATCCGAAATCCGAAATCCGAAATTTGTCGTTCAACGACAACATCGGAGACTGAAGCCACATGACCCGAGTCACACCCCTCATGGGGCAGAACTTCATCGAGTACGCCAGCTACGTGATTGTGGATCGCGCGATCCCCGATCTCCGTGATGGATTGAAGCCCGTTCAGCGGCGCATCCTCGCCACCCTGTCGAAGATGGAGGACGGCAAGTTTCACAAGGTGGCCAACGTCATCGGCGACACCATGAAACTCCACCCCCACGGCGACGCTTCGATTGGCGACGCGCTGGTGGTTCTGGCCAACAAGGACTACTTCATCGAACGCCAGGGCAACTTCGGAAACCCGGTCACCGGCCACGCCCCGGCGGCGCCGCGCTACATCGAGTGCCGTCTCACCGATCTCGCCAAGGAAACCCTCTTCCGCAAGGCACTGACCGAGTTTCGGCCGAGCTACGACGGGCGAAATGAGGAGCCGGTGGCGCTGCCCGCCAAGCTGCCGGTGCTGCTCATGCTCGGCACCGAGGGCATCGCGGTCGGGATGGCGACCCGCATCCTGCCCCACAACCTGCCCGAGCTTCTCGAGGCGCAGATCAGAATTCTCAAGAACGAGCCGATCGAGATCTTCCCCGATTTTCCGACCGGCGGCATCGTTGACGTCAGCGCCTACGACGACGGGCTCGGAAAGGCCAAGGTGCGGGCGCGGCTCGAAAAGCGCGACGACAAGACGATCGTCGTCCGCGAGATCGCCTATGGGACAACCACCGAGAGCCTCATTGCATCCATCGAGTCGGCCGCCCAGAAATCAAAGGTCAAGATTACCTCTATCGACGACTTCACCACCGATCAGGTGGAGATCGAAATCGGTCTGCCGCGCGGCGTCCACGCCGACGAGGTCATCCCGCAGCTCTATGCCCACACCGACTGCGAGGTTTCACTGTCGTCCAACATGGTGATGATCAAGGACCGCCGGCCGGTGGAGATGGGGGTCAGCGAGGTCCTCTGTTTCCTCACCGACCAGCTCCGGGGGCTGATCAAGGCCGAACTTCAGCACGAGCTCGGCCAGCTCTCCGATCGCAAGCATTGGCTCGACCTCGAGCGCATCTTCATCGAGAACCGGATCTACAAACGGATCGAGGACGCGACGACCGCCGAGCAGGTTGTGGACGAGGTGCGCGAAGGGTTGGCGCCGTTCGTCAAAGACCTCGATCGTGAGGTCACCGACGATGACATCGATTCGCTCCTCAAGATTCCGATTCGACGCATTTCGCAGTACGACATCGACAAGAACCGGCAGGATCTCGAGGCCACAGTCAAGGGCATGCGAGGGATTCGCGGCAAGCTGCGCAAGTTGACGCCGACCACCATCAAGTACCTCGAGGAGCTGATTGCAAAATACGGCGACCGCTACCCGAGGCGGTCGGAGATCAGCGCATTCGAGGCCGTGAATGTGCGCGCGGTGGCCAGGCAGAACATCAAGCTGGCCTATGACCCCGAGAC
>JAOZUP010000535.1 GCA_029938595.1 Thermoanaerobaculales bacterium
ATAATAAACAAATTGGCTAATTTTGATCTCATCATATGCCCCTTTCTTTGGCTTTTAAGTGGCGTTATTCCTTCCAAAATTTATAATAACGAAGGCGGAAATCCCGGCAAGAGCTATCACCGCACAGCTTTGGTTCTTGATTCTATATGGATAAGCTATTTCACAGGTCCTCTATCAAAGTCATGCACTAGCCGAAGGAGCGTCTCGTATTCCATCGATTCTCGCAACAAACGACCGGCCATTTCACGCAACCGGTCGACGGCCTCGGCCTGAAGTGTGAAGCTCGTTGGAAGATTCATGAAGTAAGCGCGCTCCGTGGCGTCACGGATCCGGTCAAAACTTACGTCAAGCACGTGCAGGTCGAGTTTCGGCACGCTTGCACGCGCCTTCGCCTCGGTGGCACCCGCGAGGCGGGCCCGCGCGATCATCAGCTCACGTCGCCACGACATGATCTCCACACGGTCTCTCATAAGCTCAATGGTTTCGAACGAGTACCGAGCGATCGGCACGGCGGACGCCTTAAGCAGCTGACTGACGATCCCGGGAGGGGACTCGCGACGGTCCCAATCGGTTTTGGGTGACGATCGGGCATTCACGACGAGAAGCACGATCCTTTGCAGGACACCAAATCCAACTTCGTCGCGAAAGGCCGAACTTGCACCCATTTCCTCCAGTGCCACAAGGACACCGCGAATCCCAAGGTTGTCCGCAACACCGCCATCAACGAGATGGATGTAGGGGCGCTCCTTGCTGTTCATGTAATCCTGCATTTCGCGGTAACGCTGCAGCGCGCGCCCTGCCGGACGGACGCGATTCTCGGGGTCGGCGACATCTCTCACCCAGGCGGGATACTCATATCCGCAGGTGCCGCCGTAATTGTTGAAGGTCACCGCCGACAGCACCACCGGAACCGCAGAGGAGGTTGCCGCCGCGCGTGACAGGCGAACCGGGTTCAGATCGGAACAGAGAAGGTCGAAATCATTTTGATAGAACGCCAAACGCGATCCGGTCGAAATGTCGGTCCCCGTTGCGATCGCGACTGGTCCCGGTCGGTCGAGAAGATCGCCGAAAGTTGCGCCCTCGAACAGGATCTCGTCATAGTAACCTGCCGCAAGCTCCGAGCGGCCGGCGCTGCCTCCGATGAACTTCCACCAGTTAAAGGGATTCAAAGCGCGCATCGTCAACGCGCCTTGCACATCGCGTTTGAGAAACCGTTTTTCGTACTCGGAGAACAACCGGTCACCATAAAGGGCATACGCGAGTGCCGTGAAGCTTCCGCCGGAAACACCAATAAGGATGTCGACTTCGTCGATCAACCGGCGACGATGGCCCTCGACAATTATTTCGGTGCGTCGGAGTTCTTCCAAAACACCGAAGGAGAGAGCCGCCGCCCGCGTACCGCCACCTGAAAAGGAGAGTACGAAGAGCGTGTGCGGGTCGTTGTTGGGACGCTTGTTTATCAGCAGATGCGGACGGTAACCACCACTAGGATCGACCTGGGCGATCCGCTCGTTGATCGGCCGGCCGGCACAGCCCAGTATCGACAGGGCGGCAAGAAACCAGATTGCTAAACGAATTGAGCGCATGATGCTTTCCTCCCGGTTCGATTCCACGGTGATGCGCACGATGGAAGCGGGAGTATGTCCCCCCGCAGTTGGAGAGGTTATCCCGATCATGTAATTTCCTGATCTCAGGTACGCCTCATTGTGACGGCGACTTTCATTCCGGCTTTGCCGTCACATAAACCAGACTGTTCCCTTGAAACACCGCGCGATAGAAGTTTCCCCCGCAATAGTAATATTCAACTCCGCCAACCGGTGTGGAGGTGCAGCCCGCAGGGAGGGCGGCAACAACGGTTCCCAGTGGTAATGGTTTTGCGGCGGCTGAAGGTGGAGGTGCGGCAGGTGCAGCGGCAGCCTGCTGCTTGGCAGCGGCAGTCTCTTGCTGGGCGGCTGCGGCCTCCTGCTTAGCGGCGGTAGCCTCCTGCTGGGCGGCTGCGGTCTGTTGTTGGGCCGCGGCCGTCTGGGCATGGGCCGCGCTCCCCACCACAACAGCGGTTCTGCGTCTAGTCCGGCGCCGGGTGCCATAGATCGCCTCCGCTTCGGGCACCAGTAGCTCGAACAGAAATGGCACATCGGCAATGAACATAAAAACCAGGGTAATTGCGATTATCATACTCTTTAGTATCGTTTTCATTTGCTTCCTCCGGTTCGTATCAGCGGTCGGGCTCGCCGCCTGTTTATAGTGGCATGAAACTGATGGATTCGGCTCCCTCGGGAGGCACGAAGGTGAACCTGGAATCGGCTGCGGACGGCGATACATTCCAGTCGCTCATGACCGTCGAGATGCTCAGCCGTGACGGGATTCCCGTGTCGGTGACAACATACTTGTACGGCAACGGCTGACCACTGTCGGCGATCCAAACCTGAAAGTCGACGCCGGGGCGGCTGAAGAGCAGATGATCGCACCTGACCCCGCCGATGACCGACTTTCCGACCACCACTGCCAGGGTGACATCCTGCATCAGCAGCGGAAAGGCGTTGCGGTAGACCAGATCAGCGACCGGGACCATCAGTCCGAGTGACTCGCGTGCGAAATCGAGCATCTCTTCGATCGTTCCGGGTGCGGGTTCCGTCG
>JAOZUP010000536.1 GCA_029938595.1 Thermoanaerobaculales bacterium
TTGCGGGCTAGAGATTCAGGAGGAGTCATCATGGCGTTGGTGAGCATGACGGGGTTTGGACGATCGCGGGGACGGCTCTCGGATCAGCTTGGTGCGTCTGTGGTCGTGCGTTCTGTCAACCATCGGTATCTCGACATCCAGATTCGCACCAACCTCCGCGAAGAGGCCCCCGAGGTCGAGGCGGTGGTGCGGTCGGTTGTATCAGACCGGTTCCAGCGCGGAAGGGTGACCGCCCAGCTTAATCTCGAGCGCCACAACGCTGCGCCGGTGGATGTGGTGGTCAATGTCGAGGCGGTGCGCGATGTCCTCGAGCAGCTCGCCCGGATCGACATGCCTGAAAACACCACCGGGTCGCTAGGGCTGGGAGACGTGCTTGCCGTGCCGGGTCTGGTTTCGGTGACGGCACCTGAGACGATTTTCGAGGATGATGAATTAGCCGCATTGAAGAAAGTGACGGCCGAGGCGGTGGGTGAAGCAGTCGAGATGCGTGTCGCCGAGGGCACTCGACTCGGCCGGCAGATCGAGTCTGAGCTGGCCGAGTTGACCGCTTTTGTCGACTGGTTCGAGCCCCGCATGCCTGACATGCGTCAGCGGATACTCGAACGAACCAAGGAGCGTGTCGAGGCCCTCGTGGGCTCGGCGGTGGCCACGGTCGATCCAGAGCGAGTGGTCCAGGAAGCGGCGCTGATCGCTGACCGTGCAGATGTAGCCGAGGAGGTGGTGCGCCTTCGTTCCCACCTCGAGACCTTTTCCGAACGGCTGCGTGCGGGAGGCACGATTGGTCGCACGCTGGACTTCTTGTGCCAGGAGATTCACCGCGAACTCAACACCCTCGGCTCGAAATGCCGGGAGCTCGGTGTCGCCGAGCGGATCGTCGATGCCAAGGCAGCAGCGGAGCGGGTCCGCGAACAGGTTCAGAACCTCGAATGAGGTCGATCGAGAGCGCAAACGCGGTATGATCGACGAGGATAGGAACCGGGGGGCGGCTTGATACGCGGCCGTTTACAGACAAGGATCGCCCGTCACATCGCTTTTGCGGTGGTGATGAGCTTGGTGTTCAGTGCTCTGGTGCTGGTTGTTTTCCGCCACCGCTCGGTGCGGCGGAACATGGAACAGTCGGCGCGAACCTACGCATCCCTCGTCAGCAAACCCTTGGAATCCCTTGCGGGGTTTCTGGGGTCCTCGGGACGAGGCATCCTCGATCAGCAAGTGGCGGCTCTGCGCGAGCTCAACCAAGATGTGTCCCGACTCGAGATCGTGGATGTGCGCGGTGACGTTGTACTCCGTGCTGAAAGCGGCGTCGTCAACGTATACGGCCACGGCACCGATCCGCCAACTATCACCGATAATGAGGTCTTGCGCGCTATTTCCATGCTCGAATCCACCGCTGTTCGCGTAACCGAACTCGATGGGACCCATGTCTACCGGGTCGTGGCACCGGTCGTCCAGCAGTGGGGGGGGCACATGTACTCGCTCGTAAGCACCTTCAGCTACGAGAGGGTCAATCGGCAATTTCGCTCGTCACTGTGGTTATCCGCGCTGATCATAGCGGTCGGCCTCGCCCTCACCCACAGGGTTTCTGTGACGCTCGCCGGCGGAATCACGCGGGAGGTGGATCGGTTGCGCGAGGGCGTGCAGCGGATCCAGGAGGGAGATCTGGACGAGCGGGTTTCCGTCAACTCGCGAGACGAGATCGAAGAGCTCGCCGAGGCGTTCAACGCGATGGCGGCCGAGCTCCAGAGCACCATCCACCGGCTGCGCGAAGCGAACCGTGAGCTGGAAACCCTCGATCAGACCAAGGCCGACCTGGTTGCCAATGTCTCCCACGAGCTCAAGACGCCTCTCACCGCTCTTCGCGGGTATTTGGAGCTGATGACGGATGGCGGTCTCGGTGAAATTCCTGATGAGGCGCTGCGGGCTGTCATGGTCTGCAGAAAGAACGTCCAGCGACTTTCACTCAGAGTCGAGGAACTCGTCCAACTGTCTCATCTCGAACGATTCACATCCCTCGACGCGACGCGGGAAGAAGTTGCTCTTCGCCCCCTTTTGGAAGGTATCGCCGACACGTTTCGACCGCGGCTGGAAGAGCACGGCATAGACCTCGCCCTCCGATTGGATCGGGGCCTGCCTGTGCTGGAATCCAATGGCGAACAGATCGAGCGGGTCTTTCTCAACATCATGGACAACGCGGTCAAGTTCACACCCGAGGGTGGATCGGTTCTGATCGTTGCCGAAGTACACGCCCACGACGGACGTGACGGCGTTCGGGTCACGGTGCGGGACAGCGGGGTTGGGATCCCATCTGCAGCGCTGGTTCGGATCTTCGATCGATTCCACCAGGTCGATCCCAGCTCCCGACGGCGTTTCGGCGGCATGGGTTTGGGGCTTTCCCTGGTTCGCAGCATCGTGGAGGCCCATCGCGGAGCGGTGTGGGCCGAGAGCGAAGAGGGGATCGGTTCAACCTTCTTCGTATGGCTGCCGATTGCCGACAGAACCCACCGCTCGCCGACGGGGGCCCGACCATCTGTTAGACTCGATGCTGACCGCGCAGATCGCCACGCGGTGGAGGAGGGCTGATGGCGCGCGTTTTCGTGGTCGATGACGAACCCGACATGGTGGATCTCCTCG
>JAOZUP010000537.1:0-343 GCA_029938595.1 Thermoanaerobaculales bacterium
ACCATGTCGTAGCCGCCCCGCTCAACCTCGCGGGCGAAAACCTTCCTACTCGGAAAATCGAGGACCGTCACCTCGGCGTCGATGTTGTCGGCAATGAAGTAGAGCCCGAATGAGCGGTGATGAAATCGGAAGGAGGCGGCCCCCTGCGCCTTGGTCACCTGGTTGTGGTAGAGCTCCATGATGTTCTCTTTGCGACCGAACTCGTCGTCCACGCCGAAAGGACCGAAGACCCCGCTGAGAAGAATCTTTCGGGTCCTCTGATTCTCCCCGGTAGCCCCAATACGAGTCTTTTTATCGTGCAGCCGAGACAGCTGCGCCACAAAACCGTCCCCGAGCGTTTGTT
>JAOZUP010000537.1:353-2628 GCA_029938595.1 Thermoanaerobaculales bacterium
AGCCTTCTGATTTTCCCCGCGAGCCCTGTTCTTTCCGTGCAGCCGAGACGGCTGTACCACAAAATCGACCGTGGACCCTTGTGGTGCAGGCGTCCCGCCTGCACATGCCGGCGTTGATTGAACGGTATTGGGGCCAGATCCCATGAGCCACTCCTCGTTCGTTACTCACGGTCGTGATGTCGGCGACCGTCGACGACGAGCGTACGAAGCAGAGGTCATGAAAATGTCATGGCTCACGAACCGCCCCTAGCGCCAAAATTGTTTAATGAACGCCGGCATGCAGGCGGGACGCCTGCACCACAAACGCTCGGATTCAGTTTTGTGGTGCAGCCGTCTCGGCTGCACAGCTGATTGAACAGTGCGGGCTTAGTGTGACAAGGAGGGCCGGGAGCGCAATACTGTCGCTGATGGACAAGGACTCTGATCAACACCTCGATCGAGATCGAACAGTCACCGCGAGGTCTCGGATCTCGACGATGGCCGCCGACGCGCTGGGTGATCACCCGGCGAAGGTCGTGACCCGACTCAAAAAGCTCGGCCCCAACCTGAGCTTGACCGCGGTGATCGTCACTCTTGCGGTCGGGGTGATCCTGCCGGTGATCCTGTCCACTTCGGTTGGCATCGTCAGCATCGCCCTCGGAGAGAAGGCCAACAATTTGGTGATAGGGGTGCTGGTGATCTGTTTCGCTGTGGCATCGATTGGCGGCGCTGTCACGGCTACCGTGCTGCTCGGCCGCAAGGCGCGCACTGCCAGGCTCCAGTCCGACTTTCTCGCCAACGTGAGCCACGAGCTGCGAACCCCGCTGACCGCCATTCGCATGTACGCCCAGATGTTGCAAACCGGACGGTTGCAAGAGGATCCGAAAAAGGTCGAGGAGTGCCTGGACACGATCGTCCGCGAAACCGAGTGGCTCGAGACGATGATCGACCAGGCTCTCACCTGGCGCAGTGCGGCCAAGGACCGGGTGGTGCTCGAACTGCACGTCGAGCCGGTGGCCGGTGCCGTGAACAGGGCGCTGGAGCGGTTCTCCCTGTTGACCGCGCCCGGGGAGGTAGATCTCACCACCGAGGTGACAACCACCGCCCCTTTGGCTCACGACTCAAACGGGATCGTCACCGTGCTCCTCAACCTGCTGATCAACGCCTACAAGTACACCGGCGAGGACAAGCGGATCGCGGTCAGAGCCTTCGACCGAGGCGACGAGGTGATGTTGGAGGTGGAGGACAACGGGATTGGGATCCCGCCCAAAGACCGGCGCCGGATCTTCGAGCCCTTCTTCCGCACCGACGACAGATTGCGTGCGAAGTCCTCCGGGGCCGGACTCGGGCTCGCCATCACCAAGGCTCTGGTCATTGCCCACGGCGGCACGATCGAGGCCCACTCCCGCGAGGGACAAGGGACCCGCATGATCGTATGTCTTCCCGTGACCCCGCCCGATGACTCATGACTCGCGGCGCGAAGATTCTCGTGGTCGAAGACGACCGGGCCCTGCGCGAAGGGCTGGTGCTCAACTTCGAGCTCCACGGCTACCGGGTGGATGCCGCAGCGGACGGCGAAGAGGGCATGCAGAAGGCATTCGATCTCCGCCCCGACCTCATCGTGCTCGACATCATGCTTCCGGGATGGAGCGGCCTCGATATTCTGGCCGAACTGCGCGACCATAACGAGAACGTACCGGTGCTGATCCTCTCCGCCCGTGGCAGCACCGACAACAAGGTCGAGGGCCTCAACATCGGCGCCGACGACTACCTGGCCAAACCCTTCGAGCTGAGCGAGCTCCTGGCGCGAGTCGAGGCGATGCTCCGGCGCCGCAACGTCGACCAGACCACCGAGCCCCCGTTGACATTCGGCCGCGTTGTGCTCGATCGGGACAACCGGCGTGTCACCGTGCGTGGTGCCGAGGTTGCGATGTCGGCCAGGGAGTTTGATCTGCTGTGCTTCCTCGCGCTGATTCCGGGGCGGCCCCGAACCCGCGAGGAGATCCTCAACCACGTGTGGGGTTGGGACTTCGAGGGCTCGCCTCGCACGGTCGACAACTTCATCCGATCGCTGCGCCGAAAGCTCGAGCCGGACCCCGGCCACCCACGCCACATCCTCACCGCCCATGGAGTGGGTTACAAGCTCCAACCGTGATCACAACCTCACAACACGGTCGGTTTTGTGGTGCAGCCGTCTCGGCTCCACGATGAACCCGCTCTCCTCACTCCCCACGCGTCAGCTCGCTATCGGTATCGCTATCGAATGGCCGGATTGGCACGGGGCGCATCGATAGCG
>JAOZUP010000538.1 GCA_029938595.1 Thermoanaerobaculales bacterium
AGCAGTACAAAGCTCGGATGAACTCCTTGCGCAGGCCCCTGCTAATCGATCCGGAAGAATGCCGAGCTGGAGCTCGGCGGTCCCAGGGACGTCCCTGAAGCTGTTCCGGGGGGCGGTCCCAGGGGACGGCAGATATGGATTGTTTTGACCCAGTGTCTTTCTCAATTCCTCGGCAAAACCTGGCATTGCATTTGCAATGAACAACGCTGGAGGGCGTTTCGAAATGGAGTTCACAACCACGTGCCGGTCACGCCAGTCAACGAGTAACGCTCAATTGGCGGCGGGGTCAGGAGGCGACGCAATGGCAGCACAGATTCCGGAAACTGTGATTCTCGACGGCCGTCCATATGACCTGTGCGGGGTGAAAGGCGAGAATCTCCTCTTCGATCCGCGCGATCACGGGGTCACGCCGATTTCACTCACCTCGGACTGTTGGCGCGGCTACATGAGTACCTACCTGGTTGTGAACGGGATGTTGTACCTCGACGAGATCGAGATCGGGCTCGACCCGAGAGACCCGACCGGTCGTGACCACGTGCTGTTGTCAAAGTTGTTTGGTAATTTGAAGCTGAACGGGAGTTCGACGCCGGGTCACTATGAGAACCTCGGATACCCGATCGCCCTCACCGGCGGTCTGCTCCTCGGACGAGGGTTCGTTAATGAAACCTATGTCCACTTGGGTTTCCATCCGGCCTTCACGTTCCGACATGTCGTGGAACTCGCGTTGAACGAGGGTCACGTGGTCTCGGAGGTGGATCGATCGCCCGAGATGGAAGAAGTGCGCAAGAAGATGGAGCGTGGTGCTTGGGACGGCGCGCACTCTCTTCCGGAGTGGATCGGAAGCTAAGGGCAGCCTGCTATCCTCCCTCCCGTGGACTGGATCGTCTCTTTGACGCCGGAAGCGGCCACCGACCCGTTGACGGCTCTCGCGAACCCACCGGCGGGGGCCTCGATCGTCGAGCTGCGACTGGATCTTCTTCCCGGCATCGATGTGGCGGCGGCTGTCCGCGCCTGTCCGTTGCCGGTGCTCGCGACCCTGCGCTCGGCCGCCGAGGGTGGCGAGGGACCGGACGATCCCACCGCGAGGGCCGAGATCCTCGGTGCAGCGCGCAACGCCGGAACCCCGCTGATCGACCTCGAATTCGCGCGCGATACGGCGCTGATCCTCAGTTTAGGCCTCCCACCAGAACAGGTGATCCTGTCCTGGCACGACCCGAAGGGAACCCCGGAGGGCCTCGGGGAAATAGCCAAGCAGATGATGGGAAGCCCTGCCCGCTGGGTCAAGCTCGTCCCGACCGCTCGGGGCGTTACGGACCTGACGGCCGTTCTCGCCCTCCACCAACGATTCAACGACGGGCCGCGCAAGAGGAGGCGGCTGCTGACCTTCGCGATGGGCGCGCCCGGCCTCGCCAGCCGATACCTCGCACCGCTGCTCGGTCCTCCAATCGGTTACGCGGCATGGTCGGAGGCAGCGCCGGCAGCGCCAGGGCAGCTCACGATCGCCCGCACTGAGGCGGTCATCTCCCACCTCGACGGAACACCACAGCGGTTGTACGGGGTGGTCGGTGCGGACGTGAGCTCGAGCCTGAGCCCCAGGCTCCACGCCGCGGCGTATCGAGAGCTCGGTCTGCCCTTCCTGATGGTGCCGATCAACGTTACCGATCCCGAGGAACTCGGCGAGCTCTTCGCTCCCAGAGGTTCGACCTGCTTCGACCCGGTCGGGCTCGAGCCGTGGGGTTGGGCCGTGACGACTCCTTACAAGGCGCGGGCGGCCGCCGCCGCCGACCGCCATGCTCCTCGGGTGCTACGCGCCGCCGCCGCCAACACGCTCATTCTCGGACCTGAGCTCGTGACGGCCGAGAACACCGATGCCGACGGCATCGTCGGCTCGCTCATCAGCCTCGGCATCGACCCGCAGGGGAGAGCTGCGGTGGTTCAGGGAA
Source organism: Thermoanaerobaculales bacterium (assembly GCA_029938595.1). GTDB lineage: Bacteria > Acidobacteriota > Thermoanaerobaculia > Thermoanaerobaculales > Sulfomarinibacteraceae > Sulfomarinibacter. The sequence goes on from JAOZUP010000538.1 coordinate 1,944, forward strand.
CCGGCGGGGCGGCCCGAGGAGCGGCGGTCGGGCTCCACCTCGCCGGCGCCGATGTCATCCTCAGAAGCCGCTCGGACGAACGCGCGGAAACGACGGCCGAGGAGATCGGCTTGGACTGGTGTGCGGCCGACCAGGCGGCGACGGCCGGTGCCATCCTGGTCAACGCGACGCCGCTGGGGCGAGAGCCGGGCGAGGGGGAACCGTTCTCAGAGGAGGAGGTCGCCGCCGCTGCGGCCGTAGTGGACATGGTCTACGCGGATCACGAAACCGAGCTGGTACAGATGGCCCGCAGGCACGACGTCACGGCGGCCGACGGCCGCGAGGTTCTGCTCCACCAGGGTGTCGCGCAGGTCGCGGCCTTCACGCAGCGGGTACCGCCGAAGGAAGCGATGCGCCGCGCGCTGAAGCGCGGCGCGAATTCGGAATTCTGAATTCTGAATTCGGAATTCACAGCCACCCACCCCCGAGATGAAACCTCCCCTAGAAGCCTCAAGTCGGCGTGCCGCTGCTGCGGAGGGTCTCGTCGCGAGGAAGGTATTACTGCGACTATGGCATCGGGTTTTTGCAAGCGGCTCAGGTATTAGCTCCACCCATCCACCCTATCCCGATTTTCAGCCTACTCTCGGAGCCTCGAGTCGGCGAGCCGCTGGCGCGGAGGGTCTCGTCGCGAGGGCCGCGAGG
>JAOZUP010000131.1 GCA_029938595.1 Thermoanaerobaculales bacterium
GCTTGTTGCGGATGGAGATGACGAAACGTATGCGATTTCTGGTGTTCTTCTCGACCGTCCTTGGAATCTGGCTGCTGTTCCACCTCTATGTGGGCTGGCGGCTATGGTCCCTTCCTGTCTTCGAGGGTCAGGCGGGACACCGCACTCTGCTGATCGGGCTCACTCTCGGCTACATTGCCTACCCGCTCGGGCGAATCCTCTACCACAACGGGCTGCCGCGCTTCGGAACCGTCCTCGAGTACGCCGGCGGAGTATGGATGGGTTTTGTCATCCTGCTGTTTTGTGCGTTCGTGGTCGTCGACCTGGTGACCCTCTTCGGACTCGTGCTCAAGCCGTGGGTGGCGCCGATGCGGACCGTCGCGGTTGCGGCCGCGTTGGGCCTCGCGGTGGTCGCCTGGATCGGCGGCCTCGCCCGCCCGCGCACAGTCGAGCTCGAGGTGGAGCTGCCGAATTTGCCGGCCGCAGCGGACGGGCTGGTGATCGCCCACCTCTCGGATCTCCACCTCGGTTCCCTCATCGGCGAACGGCGGCTTCGGTCGGTGATCGAGCAGATCGATGCCATGAAGCCGGACCTCATTGCCGTCACCGGTGACCTGGTGGACGGCGACGTCGGGACGGTCGAGACCCTTGTCCCCCAATTGAAGACCCTGAAGGCGCCCCTGGGTGTCTTCGCGATCCTTGGCAACCACGAGATCTATGCCGGCGCTGATCGCTGCCGTGCCCTGATGCGCGACTCCGGTTTCGTCGTCCTCGATAGCGCGGCCGTCGAGATCATTCCGGGCGTGTGGATCGCCGGGGTGCCGGACAGCGGCCGCGGCCCCGGTACCGACGGGCTCGACGGCGCTCTCGGGACGGCCCTCGCCGGGGTAGGGGAGGGTGCCGCCGTGATCTACCTCCAACACTCGCCCGGCAACGAGGAGGCGGTTGCCGAGGCCGGCGTCGGGCTCATGCTCGATGGTCACACCCACGGTGCGCAAATATGGCCGGCGCACTACATCGTCCGCCGCATCTACCCCCACATGGCCGGGGTCCGCAAAGTCGGTGAAATGACCCAGGTCGTGAGCCGCGGCGCCGGCCGTTGGGGCCCGCCGATGCGCCTCTTCGCCCCGTCGGAGATTTACAGAATTACTCTGCGCTCGCCTTCAGCCTCGGGCTGACTATCACGTCTCCGTGCGCAACCGGGGAATCGCTATCGCAATCGGTATCGGTATCGAATGACCGAATCGGCGCGTCTTCGCTCGATAGCGATCCCGATAGCGATAGCGATCCGTTCTTCACACCCGCGTCTGCGGTTAGGGAGCGAGCCCGCGGGATTGTCAACCGTGCCGACCGATGCTAGAGTTCCCACCGCGCCAACGTAGCTCAGGGGTAGAGCAGCTGATTCGTAATCAGCAGGTCGTCAGTTCGAATCTGACCGTTGGCTCCACAGCACAAAAGACTTACGGCCCGGTCTGGAACCGGGTCGTATTCGTTGGGGCCACGGAGTGGCGTGCCTGGCTCCCTTTTGGTTCGTTTTTTGATGTGTAAAGGATATACCCGGTCTGTATTCTGGGATGAGCTAATAGCCAATAGGTAACGGCTTACAGCTTCTCGTTACGGGCTGATTCTTCGGCTCGGTCGACGCACCGAGAGCTCGCGCTCATCGTTGATCAGCACCTTGAAGTTGGCTATGTACCAGCCCCAGGCGCCCGTGCACCCATCGTTTCCGAAGTCAAACCGGATGCGGACGCTGTCCCCGCCATCGGCGAACACTCCGAGATCGATCTGCGACTGACCCCAGCCGGCGAGGGGCTCATCCTCGTTCCAACCGCCGGTGTAGGCCGGTTCGCCGGCCAGCGGATTGGTGTTGTGCTGTTCTTCCTCGTCGACGATAACGGTATCGATCACCGAAGAGTTGTAGGGGTTGAAAATGAACGCGGAGCTCCGAATCAGATCCCAGGGGCCGCCGTTGACGCTGATCTTCAAATTGCCGCCGTCCCAACCTTCCTCGGTCCCCACGTAGTGGTCGAAGACCAATGCCGCTGCTGATACGTGGGACGGAAGGGTGATGACCGGGCTCTCCAGATACAGCACCCCTGACTGGTCGTCGTCCTCGGGCTGGCAGTTGCCGATGTGGGAGCTGTTGATGGCCCACATCGCGCCGCCGTAGAGGCCGGCCGGAAGGGAGCTCGTCCACCGCCAGTTGTGACTGGTGTCGTACTCCTCGAAGACCCCTCGATTGCTCCGTGCCCACGAAGAGTCAGGGTCGGAGCTAAAGGTGATGGAGTAGAGAACCTGCGTCAATTGAACGGGTGGCGGGTTGGGAGCGAGCACCCGCAGGTCGGCGCAATTCACGGGATCGTCGCGCATCTCCACCGCCAGCATCGCCGCTGCCACCTGGTCGCAATCCGAGGCGCTGATGACCTCGGAGGAAACCGAACCAGTTTCGAGGTCGGTGAGACTTTGGCCGATGAGTTCCGCGCAGCTGAGCTCGAGAGCGTCCGCGTGGTCGGCGAACTTGCTGGTCGGTGTCTGCCAGACCGACATCGCCCGCCAGTAGATGTGGGCGGCTCTGGTCGCGCCGATCGAGGTCACCGTCTGTCCGTTGTACGTGCCGCCGTCCATCAGCAGCGCAAAGGCGTGGCTGGGGACGCCGCAGTTGAAATGCACTCCGCCGTGGTCAAAAAAGCCGAAGCACCAGTAGCTCGGGGAGCTGGTCCGGCCTGGGCCTTGGAAACACTCAGGGTGCCACATGTCTCTGATGGGGCCGCCGAATGCGGGATCGTCCTCGGACAAAAGCCAGCGCAGCGAGTTGTCGTCGGAAGCTTGTGCGAGGAGGGTAGCCTCAACACCCTGGTCGAGGAAGGCTTTGAGCGCCACACCCTCGTTGTAGCTGATCATGAATGCCGGGATTTCCAGACGGGGACCGTCGCCTCTCGTCACGATTGTCCTGTCAGGGTTTTCCTGGTCGTTGTTTGCGATGATCGCACCGACGGCCCCGGCATTAAACGCGTTGATGACCATGTCGCGGAAAGAACAACTGCCGCGATCGATGAGCGCGATACGCCCCGGGGTGAAGCCGGCCAGTTCTTCGCAGGCGTCGCTCGCGGTGCCCGTGCCGTCATTGGCCACCTCGAGGGTCGCGCTGACGTTCCACGGCGGCAGCGGGTTGAAGGCCGCGGGTGCGCCACCGAAATCACCGGCGACCGCGGCGGGCGATTGGACCGTCAGGCTCGGCAGCAGCCCACCTCCGAAAACCGAACAGCCCGAAACATCCCGAAGCGCGGACGGCTCGTCCAGTCCGCGCCGGTTGAGGATGTCCAGCAACTCTCCGAATATGTCGGAGTAGCCCTCGCTGAGGGCTCCCGGCTGCCACTGGCCAATCAGATTGTGGGTGAAGTGGCTATAGGCGTGGGTCCACTCGTGGCCGATCGTTTCGTCACTGGCGACCCCGAAACAGTAGTAGGTCGTATCGTCGCCCCCCCAGGCGTTCGGACAGTCGAAGCCTTCGGGTTCGTAGACGGAGTTCATCGTGCTGTCGTTTCCGTCGGGGGAAAGGTAGATTCCGCCGGAGAGGTTGGCGAAGAGGTCGTAGATCTCGCCGGTGGCGGTGATGATTTCGTTGATCTCGGCGTCCCTCACCGAGTCCAGACCGCTGTAGGGGAGGGCATCGCCCTCGGACCATATTCGGTTCGAGATTCTCTCCTCGTAGTGGTAGATATTCCTCGTGATCTCGTGGATGCCCGAGATCCGATTCAGGATCTGGCCGTCATGGGCATCGACGTAGACGAAGTCGCGTACCGATGAGAGATGGCGAACCTCCACCTCCCACGCTAGGTAGTTGGCGCCGGGGACACCGCGCACGAGACCTTTGCGGTACACGTACAGAGTAGGAGTCGGAATCTCGAGCTCACCCGCTCGGAGTCCTCGGTTCTTGGCCACCACGGCCCGTGCGATGGCTGCTGCATCCGTCGTGCTGAGGGTGGGGAACGGGTCGATCGCGATGTCCGGAACGGCCGCACCGTTGACTGCCACCAGCTCGCCATCCCGGTCGAAGTGGGCCTTGAGCTCGGCGCCGAAGACGGGGACCCCCTCGTAGACCTGGCCGAAGCTCAGGTGGGTCATGCCGAGCTGATCCTCGGCGCTCTCCTCCAGCTCGAGGTCTCGGGCCGGGTCCTCGAGGCCGAAGGCGTCACCGAATAGCTCGAAGAAGCTCATCGCCCGGCTCTTCGGGTCGGCGCCCTCGAGCTGCAGCGAACCGGGGAAAATCCGGACGAGGCGTGGGGAGCCGGTCGCCGGGTCCATAGCGACCTGGGCGATTCGAGCCGTCAACTCGTCGATGGCATACTGCCGGACTGGAGTCCGTCGGTCGACGGCGGCGGCCGGAACGGCGAGCATCGCCGTCAGCGAGGCGAGCGCAATCAACCGGGCGGGGCTCACAGGCTCGCCACTCTCATACAGTCCTCCGTTGTCTCTACCTCAGAAAGGTGGTGCCTGGACTATTGAATGTCAATACGAAAATCTATATAACCTCGTTTTGTTTCAATTAATTAGGAATGATTATCATGACCCATGATGCAGGGTCTCTTGTGAGAAAGGTGCGGAGCACCTACTCATGATGTCGTGATCGATCGAAGCGGGGAAAGCGCCCCAAGAGGTTTCGCTACAACAACGACCCATCGATCAGCCGATTCAGATACCCCTCGAGGTACTTGATGAGGTAGATGAAGCGGCCGAAGCGTTTGTTGCGGGTCTGGCGGTGGTAGTAGCGGTAGTAGATCTGCTGCATGATCACGACGAGGCGGAAGAGGCCGTAGATGCGGTAGAAGTCGAAGGTTTCGATCTCGATGCCGGTCTTCCGGCAGTAATAGTCGACGACCTCGTCCCGGGTCATCATGCCTTTCAGGTGGGTGGGCTGGAGGCGCATGATCCTCAGCAGGATCGGGTCGCCCCTCTGCATCCAGTAGGCGAGGCTGTTGCCGAGGTCCATCAGGGGGTCGCCGATGGTGGCCATCTCCCAGTCGAGGACGCCGATGACCTCGAGCGGATTGTCGGGATTGAGGACCACGTTGTCGAAGCGGTAATCGCCGTGGATCACGCAGGCCCCGACCTCGGGCGGCGTCTTCTCGTCGAGCCATTTCATGACTCGGTCATATGAGGGTGCGTTCGGGGTGCGGGCATCGACGTAGCGGCGGCTCCACCCATCGATCTGGCGCCTGACGTAGCCCTCCGGCTTGCCGAGGTCGCTGAGGCCCGCAGCTCTGTAGTCGATGGAGTGGAGGTCGATCAGCCGGTCGACGACGTTGTGGCAGAGCCGCTCGGTGTCCTCGCGCGACAGGCGCAATCCACGCGGCAGGTTCTTGCGCAGGATGATGCCGTCGAGGCGCTCCATGAGGTAGAAGTCGCAGCCGATCACGGACGGGTCGTCGCAGAAGGCGAGGACCTTCGGCACGTACGGGTAGACGCCCGCGAGAGCGGTCAGCACCCGGACCTCGCGCGACATGTCGTGGGCGGTCTTGGCCTTGCGGCCCGGGGGCGGACGGCGGAGCACCATCTCGCGGTCGCTGGCCTTCACGAGGTAGGTGAGGTTGGAGGCGCCGGAGGGGAACTGCGAGATCTCGAGCGGGCCCTCGTAGCCCGGGATCTCCGATTCCAGGAAGCTCTCGACGGCTGCAAGATCGAGCTCCTCACCCTCGCGCACGGGGCGCGTTGGGTCGGTCACGGGGCCTTGTACTCCGAGAGGATCCTTCGGGCGAGCGACAGCTTCTGTACCTCGTCGGGACCGTCGTAGATCCGTGCCGCGCGTTCGTGGCGGTAGAAGAATGCGAGGATGGTGTCGTCGGTCATCCCCAACCCGCCGTGGACCTGGAGGGCGCGGTCGACGACCTTCTGCATGGCGCCGGCGACCACGAACTTGATCATCGAGATGTCCTGGCGGGCTTCCTTCCACCCGAGCTGCTCGATCTTCCAGGCGGTGTGGAGGGTCAGCAGCCGGGCGGCCTGAATCTCGGCCGAGCACTCGGCGATCCAGGCCCGCACGATGTCCTTGTCGGCGAGGGTTTCATCGGGCGAGATGGGCCGCGACACCGCGTGCGCGCACATCAAATCGAAGGCGCGGTTGCAGACACCAATCCACCGCATGCAGTGGTGGATGCGCCCGGGTCCCAGCCGCTCCTGGGCGATTACAAAGCCCTGGCCCTCCGGCCCGAGGAGGTTCGACTGCGGCACCCGGCACGAGTGGTAGAGGATCTCGGCGTGGCTGAAGTAGTCCTCGCCGGCGTGGCCCATGATGTTGATGTTGCGCACCAGATCGAAGCCGGGTGTGTCGGTGGGTACGATGATCATGCTCGCGCGCTGGTGCGGCGGTGCCTCCGGATCGGTGATCGCCATGACGATCGCGAAGGTGGCGCCGTCGGCCGCGGTGGTGTACCACTTCTGGCCGTTGATGACGTAGTCGTCGCCGTCTTTGACCGCAGTCGTCTCCATCATCACCGGGTTCGAGCCCGGCATCTCGACCTCGGTCATCGAAAAGCAGCTGCGGATCGAGCCCGCAACCAACTGCTTGAGGTACCGCTCATTTTGCTCGGGAGAGCCGTAGAGGTGGAGAATCTCGACGTTGCCCGCGTCGGGCGCATGGCAGCCGAAGACGAAGTGGCCGAGCGGCGTCCGGCCGAGGGCCTCGGAGACCAGACCGAGGTCGACGAGATCCAGCCCCATGCCGCCGAGCTCCTGAGGGTGGCCCGGCGCCCACAGCCCCATCTGCTTGACCATCTCGCGCTTCTTCTCGATCGCCGGTAGTAGGGTGCGGAAATCCTTGGTGAGAAAGGCTGTCTCCATCGGCACGAGCTCGGCGTTGACGAACTCGTCAATCAAACCGAGGGCGGCCTCCATTTTCTCTGAAAGTTGGAAATCCATGGCGTCTCCCTACCCAAAACGCTGGTACCAGGATGAGAATGACCCATCGGCCGTGGAATCACAAGCGGGCCTCGATGGGGTTGAGTAGAGCAACCTCCGAATGTCTGTCGTCGCTTCCGGTTTCGTGCTTCGCACTACGCCGTGACAAGTCGCGGCTGGCATGACCCGTCATAGGGAAATTCGAGGGTCTGGGTGCGGAGATTTTCTGAGGAACACGAGCTAGAATGGTCCCAACAATGAAGAAAATCGTCGGCATTCTCGGTGGGATGGGTCCGGAGTCGACCGCGGTCCTCCTTCAGAAGATCACGCGCTGGACGCCGGCAGCGGTTGAGCAGGACCATCTTCGGGTCATCATCGACTCGAATCCCAAGATTCCGAATCGTACCGACGCCCTGCTCTTCGGCAATTTGGAGCCGGTTGTCCAGGCTCTGTGCGAAACCGCGCGCAACCTCGAACGGGCCGGGGCTGAGGTGATCGGGATGCCCTGCAACACGGCGCACGCGTTCCTCGCCGAGGTGCGGGCGAGTGTCGAGGTGCCGGTGGTGGACATGATCGGCGAGGTGGCGAGGCAGGCGCGGCAGGGATTCGGCAAGCAGACCGTAGTCGGGATTCTGGCTACCGACGGTACCTTGCGGACTCGGCTCTATCACGAGGCGCTCGAGAGCCATCATATGGAGGCGCTGGGGCCGGTGGGTCCGGGCGTCCAGAATGCGGTGATGGACACCCTGGACACGGTCAAGCTGCACGGTGTGTCGGAGGAGGCAAAGGCGGCCATCTCGGTGGCGATCCACGACCTCGGTGCCCAGGGGGCGACGGCCCTCATTGCGGGCTGCACTGAGGTCGCGCTGATCCTCGAACGGTACCCGCCGAATCTGCCCTGGCTCGACTCGCTGACGGTGCTTGCCGAGGCGCTGGTGCGGGAGGCAACCATGGACGATCCTGGATCGACTGGGTGATGCGTCGCGTCGTCGCATCGATCGTTCTGCTGTGCTGTTGTCCCTGCCTCGTTCATGCAACCGAGCGTCCGCGCGTGCGGGAGCTCGGTATCGAGCCGGGCATCCTCCAACCGGGGCCGCTCAACGCCATCACCGATGTGGCCGGGGTGAAGGTGGGCCACGTGAACCTGATCGAGGGACGGTCCATTCGCACCGGCGTCACGGCGATCGTGCCTCACGGCGGCAATGTGTTTCAACTCAAGGTGCCGGCGGCAGTGTTCCCGGCCAACGCCTTCGGCAAGGCGGCGGGGTTCCTCCAGATTCAGGAGCTCGGAAATCTCGAGACGCCCATTGTGCTCACCAACACGCTGTGTGTCGGGACGGCGGTTCAGACCGTGGTCGACTGGACCCTGCGCCAGCCCGGTAACGAGGAGGTGCGATCGGTCAACGCCGTGGTTGGCGAGACCAACGACGGCTTTCTCAACGACATTCGCCGCTGCGCCGTCCGCGATGTGGACGTAGAGCGGGCGATCGAGGAAGCCGAGGGCGGACCGGTGGCGGAGGGCTCGGTCGGCGCCGGGACCGGGACCTCAGCCTTCGGATGGAAGGGCGGCATCGGCACCGCGTCGCGGTTGCTGCCGGAGAGCTTGGGCGGTTTCACGGTCGGCGCTCTAGTCCAGTCGAACTTCGGCGGCGTGCTGATGATCGATGGCATGCGGGTGGGGGAGGCCCTCGGACGGTACTCCTTCCGCGATGCGGTGGAGGCAAGCGGAGGCTCGTGCATGATCGTCCTCGCCACCGACGCACCCCTTTCGCCCCGCAACCTCGAACGGATGGCCGCGCGCGCAGTCATGGGTCTAGCGCGCACCGGCTCCTTTATGGCCAATGGCTCGGGTGACTTCGTAATCGCCTTCTCGACCAGGAACCCGATCCACAATGAAGTGATCGATTCGGTTCGCGGTGAAGAGCTCTTGCACAATGACTTCACGAGCCCCCTCTTCCTGGCGACCGTGGAGGCAGTGGAAGAGGCGGTACTGAACTCGATCCTCAAGGCAACCACCGTGACCGGGCGCGACGGCAACACCAGGGAGGCGATCCCGGTCGAACAGTTGGTCGAGATGATCGAAGGCAGGGAGGGTGCGATGGGTCAGGAAGAGCACGACAAGAGAGTCGACTATGTGGAGTTCTCGGTCACCGACCTCGAAGCTGCGAAGGCTTTCTACTCGGCGGTCTTCGGCTGGAAGTTTCAGGACTGGGGACCCGAGTACGCGAGCTTCGAGGACGGCCGTCTCGCCGGTGGATTTCAACTGAGCGAAGAAGTTTCCCGGGGTGGTCCACTGGTGATCATCTACGCCGTCGATCTCGAGGCGGTCGAAGCCGGCGTCCGAGCCAATGGCGGAACGATCGCCAAGGAGATCTTCAGCTTTCCGGGTGGTCGCCGCTTCCACTTCACCGATCCCAGCGGCAACGAGCTGGCCGTGTGGTCGGACAAATAGGCCGGTCGTCCAGTCAGCTCAGATTTCGCCTCTCCTGGTTCCGAAACATCGTGGTGGCGGGCCCTAAAGGACCCGCCT
>JAOZUP010000539.1 GCA_029938595.1 Thermoanaerobaculales bacterium
CCTCGAGTGGGCGCACGGGGCAGCCGCCCTCAATGCCCTGCTGTCGCCGTTGACAGTGACCCTCCTCGGTCTGCCGGCGGCGGTCGGGTTAACCTTGGTTTTCGGAATCCTGCGCAAAGAGCTGACCCTCGTGATGCTCGTCCAGGCACTTGGAACGACCCACGTCAACACCGTCATGAGCAACGGCCAACTCTTGACCTTCACGCTGTTCGTGGTCTTCTACGTCCCATGCGTCGCCACGATCGCGGTGATGGCGAAGGAGCTGGGTTGGCGAGATACTGCCTTGATCTCTGCTTTCTCGGTGCTGCTCGCGGTCGTGATCGGTGTTGCCGGTCGCTTCGGCTACGCACTGTTCTCGTAGCTTCGATTCGGCTTATTCGCTTCGGCGCCGCTCGTCCTCCGCTTGTCGTTCGGCTTCGGCCTCCTCGGCGAGTCGCCGCGCCCTCTCAGACAGCTCGCGGTCGCGCTTGGTAGCCTCCCGGACCCGCTCCCTTGCCTCGGTACGGAGGACTTCCACGTGGCGCCGCATCTCCTCGCGTTCGGCGTCGGTCAGCCGGGCATGCTGTGCCGCCTCTCTGGCAAGCTGTCTTGACTGCTTGGCAATCTCCCTCGCCTGTTCCGCGGCGGCCCTCGCGTGCTCGCGAGCCTCGCCCCTGAGCTTTTCACGTTCGGCGTCCGTCAGGCGCGCGTCTTCCGCGGCCTTCCGCGCCTGCTCTCTGGCCTGCTCGGAACGGGCGCGGCTCTCCTCGGCAAGGGCACGCGCCTGTTCCCGTACCCGCATTTCGGTCTCGGAGCGCTCTCTCTGGGACTCTTGCCGGCGATCCGGTGCTTCTCCCCTCGTCCGTTCGCGCTGACTTTGGCCATGATCCTCCGGTGTCGGTTCGTCGATTCCGGGTGGGGGCTTTGGTGCGGCGGGGGAGGCAGGAAGTGCGGATTCCTCTCGAGGGGCGGGCGCCGCCGCCAGAGCAGGCGCCGCCGCGGCGGCAGGCACGACCGCGGCAGCAGGCGCCACCGCCAGAGTAGGTGCCGCATCAGAAACAGGTACCACCGCAGGAGCAGGTGCGGGCGCCGGCACGGGTTGATCCGGCGCTGGAGGCACCTCCGACGGCACCTCGTCGGCATCGGACCAAGTCTTTATCGACGACGCGTCCGAGCCTGCACGCGTCAGCTCGGCGTGAGCGGGAACCGAGGACACAACAGGGAGTGTGAACGCAGCCGTGGCAAGCAGGCATGCCACGAGGGGCGTTATCCTGGCCGGTGTCATCTTGGCGGGCGCGCCGCCCTCGAGCAACCGCCGAATCCGGTGGTCGAGACGCGGACCGGCCGCGAAGGCCGTGGCCGGCAGCCCGAGGCGGGAGGAGATTCCCCAGTGGGCTACGACCACTAGACACCGCGCGAGACCAAGCCGATCACCGGTGCAGGCCACTGCGCGTTCATCGGTCAGGTGTTCGGCGATCTCCTCGAGTCGACGGCGCACCAGGCGATTGAGGGGTTGCAGAACAAAGAGCGCCTCGCCCAGCCGGTAGAGCAGCTGCCAGGCCGGATCATGTCGGGCGAGGTGGGCCAGCTCATGAGCGAAGAGGCCCGTTTTGTGTTCGATGGCGAGGTCGCAGACCCTTTCGGGACAACAGATCTCCTGGTGTCTGATGCCCGCGGCAAAGGGTACCGAGATGGCTGCAGACGTGCTGAGGCGAACGGGCCGGCGAAGACCCATGGCGGTGGCCAGTCGCTCGACGAGCGGTCCTGCGGGACGAAAGCGCCGCGTCGTCAGCAGCCGTCTAAGATCTAGGACCGATCGACCGATGATCAGGAGCGCCAACAGTGAGCCACCCCCCCACAGCGATAGCAGCACGATCGGCCAGAAACCTCTCATTCGATCAGAAACGCTGGGAGGAGTTGAAAGAGCGGTGTTGGGAGCGGCGACTGAGGTGGTGATGCCGTCATTTCTCGCGGATACGGCTGCGAACGTGTCCGACCTTGCGAGGCCGTCGATGGCGAGCGCTCCGCCGACGGGTTCAATACCGACCCCCACCTGAAGGGTCGTGGTGAGAAGACCGCCGATCAGCGCCGTTCGGAGGAGGATCTCCTGGAGGGCGAGTCGGCGGTCGGCCAGAATGCGGGAGACGAGCCAAGCCGCGCCGAGCAGGATCGTGCTGTGAACCAGGTAGGTGAGGAGCCAGGATGTGATGATTGTCGTGTTCATCGTTGCTCGTCCTTTCCGTTTTCGGCGACCCTCAGCAGCCCGCGCAACCGTTCGATCTCCGCGTCGTCGATTGTGTGATCGGCAACGACGTGCGAGACGAGCGCCGCCGGATCGCCGGCGAAGAGCCGGTCGAGCAGCTCGCCGACCATAGATGACCGCACCGCACTCTCGCTGACCACTGGTCGGTAGACGAATTGCCGGCCTTCCACGCGGTGGGCGACGACGCCCTTGTCCTCCATTTTACGGAGCATGGTGGCGATGGTTGTCGGTGCGAGACCACGCTCGTCGTAGAGCGCTTCGTGGACCTCGGCCACCGTCGCCTCGTCGCGTGCCCACAACACGTGCATGATGGCGTGTTGGAGCTCTCCGAGTGTGTGCTTGCCCATCATTCCTCCTTGTCGACAACGACTACCAAGGT
>JAOZUP010000132.1:0-936 GCA_029938595.1 Thermoanaerobaculales bacterium
CGAACATCCTCCGCTGGTAGGGCTGCGTAATGCTCGGATCACTGTGGCTGATTCCGATCATCTGCCTGGCGGGGGCTGTGTTCAATTTGGCCCTCGGCATCGTCCGCGCGCCCAAGAGTGCGGTGACCCTGGTCGGCGTCGGGTCGGTCGGAGCCTCCACAATCGCGACCTACGCCGCGCTCTGGGATTACCTGCACCAGCCCGCCGAGGTGATTGTCGAGCCCTACTTCACCTGGATCTCGGCCGGCGTCGTCAACGTCAACGCTTCGCTCCAGCTCGACCCCCTGTCGGCCGTGATGACGGCCTTTGTCACCCTTGTCGGCTTTCTCATCCACGTTTACTCGATCGGCTACATGCACTCGGAAACGGACGCCGGTTACGCCCGCTACTTCGCCTACCTCAACCTGTTCATGTTTTCGATGCTGCTGCTGGTTCTCGGCTCGAACCTGCCGGTCATGTTTGTCGGTTGGGAAGGCGTCGGGCTGTGCTCCTATCTCCTGATCGGCTACTACTACGACAAGGAGTGGTGTGCGGCCGCCGGCAAGAAGGCATTCATCGTCAATCGCATCGGCGACCTGGGGTTCCTGCTCGCTATTTTTGCAACCATCGCCTGGTTCCACAGCACCGAGTTCACCGTAATCTTCCCGGCAGCCGCCGAGCACCCGGATCAGTTCGCCGGTGCGGCCACCATCATCGGCCTCCTGCTCTTCGTCGGTGCCATCGGCAAATCCGCGCAGATCCCGCTCTACGTCTGGTTGCCCGACGCCATGGCCGGCCCGACACCGGTCTCGGCCCTGATCCACGCCGCGACCATGGTCACCGCCGGCGTCTACATGGTGGTGCGCTGCAACGTCATCTACCGCCTGAGCCCGACCGCAATGCTGGTGGTCGCAATCATCGGCGGCCTCACCGCGATAGTTGCCGCCACAATTGGTC
>JAOZUP010000132.1:946-9396 GCA_029938595.1 Thermoanaerobaculales bacterium
ATCTTTCACGTCGTAACCCACGCCTTCTTCAAGGCCTGCCTTTTCCTTGGATCCGGGTCGGTCATCCACGCCTGCGGCGGCGAGCAGGACATGCGCACGATGGGTGGACTTCGAAAGCACATGCCCATCACTTACTGGACGTTTCTTGCGGCGACCCTGGCGATCTCCGGTATTCCTATCTTTGCCGGTTTCTTTTCCAAGGACGAGATTCTGGCGAAGGCATATGAAGCCGGGGCCGCCAACCTCAACGGTTTCGGCGCCACCTATCAGCTCCTGTGGTACCTGGGTCTCGCGGGAGCGCTGCTCACCGCCTTTTACATGTTCCGCGTGGTGTACATGACGTTTCACGGGTCGTTCCGAGGATCCGAGGAAACCGAACGCCATCTTCACGAATCGCCGCCGAGCATGACCGGTCCCCTGGTCATTCTCGGCTTCCTCTCGATCGTCGGTGGGTTTTTCGGCTTTCCCGGACAGCTGTTCGGGATGAGCGGTCTCAACCTGATCGAGCGCTTCCTCCACCCGATCATCCTGCCCATCGCTGCGGCGACTCACGGCGCCGCCCACGCCGAACATGCCGTCGGTTTGGAAACCGAGTGGTTACTGGTAGCGGTTTCGGTGGGGGTGGCCGTTCTCGGCATCGTCATCGCGCGTCGCTTTTACCTCGGTCCAAAGGCATTTGTGCTCCCTCGCCGCCTCGCCGAGCGCTTACCGATGGTTCACAAGATGCTGCTCGGGAAGTACTGGGTCGACGAGATGTACCACGTCCTCATCGTGGCCCCCGTCCATCGAATGGCGATGATCTGCTGGAAGGTGATCGACGAGCTGATCATCGACACGCTCTTCGTCAACGGCGCCGCGTTCTCAGTCGAGCTCACGGGCGATCTCTTGCGCTTCACGACCACCGGAAACGTTCGTAACTACGTGCTGGCGGTGGCCCTGGCGATTTTCGCCCTCGCCACCTTCCTGTGGTGATGGAGGTGTAGCTTGGACCAACACCTCCTGTTCCTCTTGACCCTCTCCCCAACGATCTTCGCGATCCTCCTCCTCCCGATCCCGAAGCACTGGAAACGGGTCCACCGGGTGGTCACCCTGATCGGTTCGACGGTGATTTTTGCCGTCTCGACCCGTCTGTGGACCGGCTTCAACCCCGACAATCCAGCCTTCCAGTTCGTCGACCAGCATCAGTGGATCCCCCAGTTCGGCATCAGCATTCACGTGGGGCTGGACGGCATATCGCTTCTCCTCGTGCTCCTGACGACCCTGCTCCTGCCCGTAGTGGTGCTCGCCGCCTGGTCCTTGAACATCGAGCACATCAAATCACTCCACATCACATTCCTGTTGCTCGCGACAGGCATGATGGGCACCTTCGTCTCCCTCGACCTGTTTCTCTTCTACATCTTCTGGGAGATCACCCTGATCCCCATGTACTTCATCATTGGTGTCTGGGGCGGTCCGCGTCGTATCTACGCAGCAGTCAAGTTCTTCATCTTCACCATGGTCGGCTCGGTCTTGATGCTCGTTGCCATCCTCTACCTGGGCTGGTTCCACCATCAGCAGACCGGCGTCTGGTCGTACGACTACCTCGACTTCCTCCAGACCGCACCGCTGCTTTCGGTCAGCGGCGGATGGCTGGCCCCGGGATTGCTTGTCTTTGCCGCCTTCGCACTCGCCTTCGCTATCAAGGTGCCGATTTTCCCGTTCCACACTTGGCTGCCCGACGCCCACGTCGAAGCTCCGACCACAGGTTCGGTCCTCCTTGCCGGCGTGTTGCTCAAGATGGGTGCCTACGGTTTCATGCGCTTCAACCGTGCACTCCTCCCCGACGCCTGGGACATCTTCGTCCCGCTGATACTGGCCCTCGCGGTGATCGGCATCATCTACGGAGCCCTGGTGGCCATGGTCCAGCCCGACGTCAAGAAGCTGGTCGCTTACTCGTCGGTCAGCCACATGGGTTTTGTGATGCTCGGCCTTGCCGCGGGCACGCAGGCGTCGACCCAGGGCGCCGTACTGCAGATGGTCAATCACGGCCTGACAACCGGCGCGCTCTTCCTCCTCGTCGGTATGATCTACGAACGCACCTACACCCGACTCATCGCCGATTTTGGAGGCCTCGCGACGGTGATGCCCGTCTACACCGGGATATTTCTCGTTGTTACCCTGGGTTCAATCGGTCTCCCCGGACTCAACGGTTTCGTGGGCGAGTTCCTGATCCTCGCCGGCGCCTGGCAAAACTACCCATTGGCAGTGGTCCTGGCCGGGCTCGGGATCATCCTCGGTGCGGTCTACATGTTGTGGATGGTGCAGCGGATTTTCTGGGGGCCGCTCGACAATCCGAAGAACGAGGGCCTGTCTGACATCAGATTTCGAGAGCTGATGGTTGTTGCGCCGCTACTCGTGCTCATCGTCTGGATCGGTATCTATCCGACCACCTTCCTGAATCCAATGGAGGCTGCCGTGCGCCTCCTTCTGGCGCGATGAAAGGGGCGGCGGAAGAATGTTGACACCGACTCACGCCGATCTCGTCGCCATCGCGCCGGAGATCATCCTGACCATCACCGCCGGGTTGCTATTGATCGTCGAGGCATTCCTGCCGGGTCTGCGAAGGCATTTCTCAGGATTGGCCATGGTCGGGGTCCTCGCCGCCATCTGGGCGCGCCTGCATTTCGAGCTGCCCGGAGCGGTCTGGGCGGGCATGATGCAAATCGACGAGCTGGCCGCCTTCGTCGATATCTACATCCTCGTGGCCGTCATCTTCACAATCGCCATGGCCGGTCCGTTCCTGCGTCGCACCGAAACCGAGGTCGGCGAGTTCTATGCCTTGATTCTGCTCGCGACCGTCGGCGCAATGGTGATGGCGAGCTCGGTCAACCTGCTGCCGATCTTCCTCGGTCTCGAGCTGCTGTCAATCCCGCTCTACGTTCTGAACGCATTCCTGCGCCGCAGCCAGGTTAGCGTCGAGGCCGGTCTGAAGTACTTTGTCGTTGGCGCCGTTGCGTCTGCGTTCCTGGTCTACGGCATTGCCCTGCTCTATGGCGCCACGGCCAGCACCGACCTCGCGGTCATCGGTTCTCAGGTCGCCTCATCCGGCCAATTGAACCCTCTCGTCGCGATCGGCCTCGCAATGATCGTCGGAGGTCTGGCCTTCAAGCTCGCGCTCGTGCCGTGCCACGCCTGGGCCCCCGATGTCTACCAGGGTGGGCCGACTCCCGTGACCGCCTTTCTGGCGGTCGTACCCAAGGGCGCTGCCCTGATCGTCCTCCTACGGCTGGCGGACGGAATGGACCTCCTCCACATCTCTCCACAGTGGGTTGCCGCCGCCGCCGGGATCGCGGTTGCCTCGCAGACCCTCGGCAATATCGTCGCGATCGTCCAGAGCGACGTCAAGCGCATGCTCGCCTACTCCGGGATCGCCCACATGGGTTACGCCATGGTCGCCGTGATTGTCGCCGGAGCGGACGGCGGCGCGGCGGTCCTCGTGTACCTCGTCGCCTACACCCTGATGAATATGGGCGCTTTCGCATCGATTGCGATGCTGTCGGAGCGGGAGGACAGACCGCATTTCATCAACGACCTCAGAGGCCAGGGATACAAGCGCCCGATTGTCGCGCTTGCTCTCACAACATGTCTCTTTTCCCTCGCCGGGGTCCCGCCCTTCATTGGGTTCACGGCCAAGTTCGTGGTCTTCCGGGCCGCCGTGAACGAGGGTTTCGTGTGGCTCGCGGTGATCGGTGTCGTCAACTCACTGGTTTCGGCCTTCTACTATCTGCGGGTGGTTTACGCTATGTATATGCAGCCCCTGCCTCGTCGCGAACCGAAATTCCAGTTCTCTTTTCAGATCGCGACCGCGGCCGCGGTTGCAGCGCTCGGGGTTTTGATCCTCGGTATCTATCCGACCCCGATTCTCGAAGCGGCTCAGACTGCTATTCTCGTTCTTGTGAGGTAGGGCATGGTTGCATACAAGCGGCACGTCGATACCGCCAACATCTCCGAGCTGACGATTTCCCGACTTTCGATTTATCTGCGCTGCGTCGACCAACTCCTGGAGGCTGGCGTCGAGACCGTGTCCAGCCAGCAGCTGGCGAAGCGCTTCAACCTTAACTCGGCCCAGATTCGCAAGGACCTCGCGTACTTCGGAGAGTTCGGCGTTCGCGGCGTCGGGTACAACGTCAGGCAGCTCCGCCAATACGTGGTCGAGATCCTCGGCCTCGACCGCGAGCGCCGACTGGTTATTGTAGGCGCAGGAAACCTGGGAAGCGCGCTGTGCCACTACTCCGGGTTCTCCGGAGGGAACTTCCTCGTCGTCGGGGTGCTTGACTCGGATCCATCGCGCATCGGCGATGCAACTCCAGCCGGCCTGCTCGTTGAAGATGCAGCGCGGTTGCCGGAGATCGTTGCTCAGCGGCAGGCGGAGATCGGAGTCATTACCACTCCAGCCGCCGCCGCGCAAACGGTGTGCGACCGAATGGTGGATGCAGGCCTCCGCGCGATTCTCAATTTCGCTCCCATCAGGCTTCGGGCACCCGAATCCGTCCTGGTGAAGAGCGTGGATCTCAAGGTCCACCTCGAGGAGCTGAGCTTCTTCCTGGCGCATGCGGAGGGATAGGTATTAGATTTCCCGCCCACAGTTCTTCTTGGACGAGGGGCCTGGCTGTTCTCGCCCCGCGAAATTTCTCCAGCACCGCCGACGTCCTACGATGAGCCTCGAAATTGATATTCACTCCTTCCTCTCGGAAGGGCCGCGGTGGGCGTAGCCCAACGTGGCTTTCCGAGGGCGGTTCGGCTACAGTAACCGCCATGGAAACCCCCGAGACAATCGGCAAGTACGAGGTGATCGAGAAGATCGCCGTCGGTGGTTTCGGCATCATCTACAAGGGATGGGATCCATTCATCAAACGCAAGGTGGCGATCAAGATGTGCGCCACCCCCGACGACGAGGTCCGCCAGCGATTCCAACAGGAAGCTCAGTTCGTCGGCAACCTTGTCCACAGAAACATCACCCTGGTTTTCGACTATGGAGTCGAGGGCGATGTACCGTACATCGTTCAAGAGTTCCTGTCTGGTTTTGACCTCGATGAGCTTCTCAAGGCAGGAGTCATTTCCGACCAGGACACCATCGTCTCCATCCTCATTCAGGTCTGCGAGGGACTCCAATTTGCGCACCAGAAGGGCATCGTCCATCGCGACATCAAGCCCTCAAACATCAGGGTGCTCGAGGACGGCACCGTCAAGATTATGGATTTTGGAATCGCCAAATCTCTGCTGATGACAAGCAAGCTCACCCAGACCGGCATTGCGCTCGGAACCGCCGGCTACCTTGCACCCGAACAGATCCAAGGCAGACCGGTGGATGCGCGGACCGACATCTTCGCGCTCGGCGTCGTCACCTTTGAACTGGTGACCGGCGTCAGGCCGTTCGAGAGCGCCACATTGAGCAACGTGCTTTACAAGATCCTCAACGAGGAACCGCAGTATCCATCCGAGTCGATCGTGCACTGTTCCGAGTCCATGCGGAACGTGATCCGGCGCTGCATGGCCAAGGAACCCGACGAACGGTATCAAGCCGTCGATGAGGTTCTCGACGATTTGCGCAAAATAGCTACCGATGCCACCTCTGGTGTCGAGAGCACCAGGGACCTGACCACCGGTGTGATCCGCCGCGCCATGCAGGGAATGGACGTGCGAGCTCCAGACGACTCGGAATCACCAACCCGACGGGTCATGACGCCGCGGTCGCAATCGACGACCCGGACTCCGAGATCGACTCCCCAGAGCACCAAACTTCACCGAACACAGGAACCCGTCGAGGACGAGCCGGGTCGGCACAGCCCGGTGCTTATCATCTTCCTCGCCCTGCTCCTCGTACTGGTCGCAGCAGCAGCAACCGTATACTTCTCGAAAGACGCCCAAGACCTCGTATTCGGCGAGGTGGGCGCGCCATGGATACCCACCCCGACCCCCACGCCGACCGAAACCCCGACCCCAACCAATACACCGACCGAGACGGCGGTACCCACCGATACCCCAGAGCCTGAACCCACGCCGACCCCGGCCCCGGTGCGGGTTCGCTTGATCGTCGATCCGCCCGCCACGGTGACTATCGACGGTCGTCCGTTCGGAGACGGCAGGACGCCCGGCGGCACGGTCAGTCTGAGGCCTGGCACCCACACCTTCACACTCTCTCTCCCGGATTTTCCCACGAAGACCCTGACCCGCCAGGTTTCGTCCTCCACCACGACGATCTCCATCACCCTTGAAATCGGTCTCCTCACGGTCACCGTCGACCCGCTACGGGCCCCTCCCGGCGGGGTGGCCTTTCTCGACGGCGATGCACTTGGGCCGGTGCCCCTCATTCGCTACAAGGCACCCGCAGGGGAGCATGAATTGGTCGTACGTTGGGATGGCACCGTGCCATTCAGAAAAACGATCCTCATACCGAGGCTCCCGGCCCCGGCTCTGATCGTCCCATCGGTCGCTCCGCCGTCGGAATGACGAGGCGTTGAAACAATCAGCGGATTTTTGTGGGAGCAACAACCCACGAAAGGGAGGGGTAAACCCCTCCCCTACAAAAATGAACCGTAGGGGCGGGGTTTACCCCCGCCCTCAGGTCTCCGAGTTCCGCAATAGGCTCGACTAACAGCCCATCAGCGACATCTTGCCCACAGGGACCGGGACGGGTAGAGTGTGAGGATGATGAGAACTACCCCTCGACTCGCCGCCGGTGCGCTTGCGCTGCTCCTTCTCACACCTCTCGGAGCACTCGCCCAGCAGGTCACCCCGAGCGAGGAGTCCGGGAATGAAGCCTATCGCGAGGGTTCGTTCGCCAACGCTATCGAGCTCTTTACGAGAGCGCTCTCCGAGACCGAGGACGCCAACCACCGGGCTCGCCTCCAGGTTCAGATCGCGTGGACCCTGTTCGCTCTGGGTAACGAAGCCGAGGTCGAGACCCACCTCCGGGCCGCTCTCGTCGAAGATCCGCGCCTCGCTCTTGATGATTCTTATTACAGCCAGAATTTTCTCGACCTCTTCGATCGCGCGCGGCGCGCCACATTCCAGGCATCCTCCGGGGACGGTGTCCCGGCACCCGACCTTGAAGCCACCATAGCCAGTATCGCCGATCGCGTCGGCTCCGGCACCGACCTTGAAGGTGCCCTCGCCGACGTCGAACGGTTGCTCGCGGCCTACCCGAGAGACGGACGCCTGATCCCGCTGAAGATCCAGATCCTCGGCCTTCTCGGCCGCAATGACGAGGCGGCCAGCCTCGGTCTTTCGCGCGGCGCCGACCTCGGCAGCCAGGCATTCGACGACGGCTATTCGGTGCCGGACCTGATCCTCCGTGCCAATCGTCTTCTCGAGGAAGGGGATGCAACCACCGCGCTGCAGCTCCTTCGTCAGGCGGTCAACCAGGCGCCGAATAACTCCTACGCTCTCGAGCTGATGGCGGAGGCCGCCATGCAGACCGCTGATTGGCAGTCGGCTGAGTTCGCTCTCAAGTCGGCACTCGGGCTGCAACCCGACAACATCGGTCTCAAGCTGAGGTTGGGCGAAGTCTACATTGCAACTTTCGAGGCCTCGGCGGCCCGAGATATCTTCAAGTCGCTCACCGAAAAGTACCCGACTTCGGATCGTGCATGGGCATCCCTTGGGCTGCTCGAGGCGCGCCTCCAAAACAACGTCCGGGCCCTCGCGGCGCTCAGGCGCGCGCTGGCGGAGAACCCGATGCTCCCCGAAGTGCAGCTTGCAAAGGGCGAACTGCTACTCCTGGAGGGGGATGTCGACGGCGCCCTCGAGTCTCTCGAGGCAGCGGAGAAACTCATCCCTGACGATCCTCAGCTCGAAGCGCGTCTCGGTCAGGCCCTGCTCAGCAAGGGGCGGAACGCAGAGGGCCTGGGGCATCTCCAAGCGGCCGTAGCGGCTGGATTTGACAGTCCCAACGTTCAGCAATGGCTCGCTCTGGCGCTCGCACTCAACGAAAGCTACTCTGGGAGCCAACGGTTGCTCGACGCCATCCAACCCGACGCCGATGGCGCACGGGAGATCGTGGCCGGATACCTGGAGTTACAGCGCGGAAAATTCGCCGATGCTGAAGTCACGCTCACGACTGTTGCCAAAGCACGGCCGGGTGACCCGGCAGCGGTCAATCTGCTGGCCGCCAGCATTTATCCCCAGAACCGATTCAGCGAGTCAGTTTCCCTTCTGAGCCGGGCATACGAGCTCGATCCGAACGACGAAACGATCGAGGCGAATCTGGAGAAGGCCCGCGCTGCGGTAGCGGCTGAAGTACTGGGAGCAAATTCTCAGGTAGTCAAGGCGTTGCCGCAATAGGAGTTGAGAGTTATGAGTTGAGAAGTGTTGGAAGGACATCGAACCTGTCCCGGTTCGGCGGACACCTGTCCTTAACTCTCAACTCAGCCTCTTGCAAAAATAGCAGGACTCGAAAGACAAAAAAACAG
>JAOZUP010000540.1 GCA_029938595.1 Thermoanaerobaculales bacterium
CCCAGATCAACGATCCGGCAGAGAGTCGGGTGATCAGACGCGAAGCGGTGCATGAGGGTGGCGTACTGGTCGTAGGAGGGGTAGCAGGACCAGGGCCTTTCGGGATCGTCCTCCCATCCCAGCGAGCACATCGTGACCTCCGCCGCCTTCACGGCGGGGGGGAGGATCCGCCAGTCATAGCCTGCCTCGGATAGCCGCCGCAGCTGTTCGGGGGCCGCCACCGCCAGCACCTCGAGGCCGCGAGCGTCCTCGATGTTGACGAGTCGGGTGAGGCGAGCCAGTTCCGCACGATCCCGGATCTTGATGCGAATACTGACCGTATCGGCGAAACCTGACTCAGATGGGCCGGTTGAATTCAAAGTGGGCGCCGCGAGCAGCATCAATGTGCCTATGATGAAGAGGCGTGAGAGATGACAGCGGTACGACATCTCTTCGATTGTAGAGGAGACGGTACGCGTGGGAACAGGGGGATAGAATGGGCAACGGAGGTGTAGCGTGAGAATCGTCCTGCTTTTTCTGGTGATCTCGACCGTACTGTCGTGCGGCTCCTCGCAGGGGGTTCGGCAAGACGTTGGCGCAGCGACCGTCACCGAGTCGCAGTCCGACGTCAGCGGCTGCGAGTATGTCGCCAAGGTTGCGGCGTCCGCCGATATTCGGAGTTTGGATGGCGATCGCGCGAGGGCGATGGATCTCGCCTTCGATCGCCTGCGCAACGATGCGCTCCACAAGCGTTGCGACACCGTCTACCTGATGAGTGTGGTGGAGACGACGACTCATATCGAAATGACTGGCGAAGGCTATCGGTGCGAGCTGCCCGGGATCACCGATGCGCCGGGGTCAGGGCAGGTCCCGTGACGGTCAGTATCTGCACCGATGTGGCCGGGTGGAACGTTCCAACGTTCAACGTTCAAACGTTCTAACGGATTCTCCGCGGCAGCCGGAAGATCGTCGCGGTGCTGACGGTGATGGTGGGTCCGGAACCGTCGTCGGGCATGGCGACGTTTACCCGAAGGAGGTTGCTGCGACTGAGGTGGGCGAGATCGAAGAGGAGGCCCACCCCGGCGTCGAGGCGGATGCCGTCCGTGTCCTGGCCGACCCGCGGGTCCCAGGTCGCGCCGGCATCCCCGAAGACGACGACCCCGACCGAGAACAAACCGAGGACCTCCTCCCAGAGCAACCGCCGCCACTGGATGTTGAGCAGGGCGCGACCGGTGCCGTCGAAGTAGTCGGGATCCCAGCCGCGGAGGCCGATCTCGGCGCCGAGCGTGAGCTGCCGGTTGAGATCGAGACGGCGGGAGCTCTCCACCAGAAGACGCGCCTGCCAGCCGCGCTTTCCGAGCTGCGCGGCCCCGACCTGGAATCCGGTGACCAGGTTGCGGACCTCTCCCTCCTCGAGGCGACCAGAGAACCAGACGTCACCGAGGAACAGCCAATCGCCGCGGCGCCTCGCCACGTGCGCCCCCCCGGCAGTCAGCAGCCGTTCGTGGTCGCCGCCGAAGGCCGGCGACGAATAGACCGTGGTCAGCGCGAAGTTTGGTCCGAAGGCCACATCCTCCTGCACGGTCCACGCGCGAAAACCCTCTACCACGATGAAGCGGTCCACGATCTGCTCGTACGAGATCATCGGACCGTCGACAATGAGGTCCTCCGGCGTCGGATACGGCGAGCCGTCGGTCTCCCACTCCCAATTGGAGTAGAGGTCTCGCCGGTGAAGCCAGCCGGCCACCAATCGCCGCGAGACATCGCCCCCTCCCGGTAGGCGTGCGCCACCCCACAAGCGAGCGTTCTCACTCTCCCGGTTGCCGATCACGACTGATTCCGATTCGGAGTACAGATGCTCGAGGAGGCCCTCCTGCGACGCTTCCACGCCCCATGTCCACGGGGTGGCGAGCGAGTAAAAGGGACGATCGACGCGGACCTCGTCGCGCGATCCGTCGGAGAAATTTGCGTGTACCAGGAGCACCCGCCAGCGGCTTGAAAAGACGTTGGGGTCGAAATACCGGTAGGACCACGTATTTCGCTCGTTGTCCCGCCCGTAGGCCACGCCTGCTCCCTTTCCCCAGCCTGCGAGGTTGTTTTCCTCCAGATCCAGGCTGAAGTTTGAACGGCTGCCGGAGAGCCCGGCCTGGGCGCCGATCTGGAGGGTCCACCTGTCGTGGGTCTCGACCTCGATCTCGACGCCGCCTTCGACCCGCCGGGCTCGGATCTCGACGGGATTGACGATGCCCAGATGCCGCAAGATGCGGGCGCTTTCCGCGGCCGTACTGGCGAAGTAGGGGTCGCCCTCCGTAAAGAGCAGCATCGATCGGATGAAGTTCTCCTTGGAGACGATGTGGAGGGCGTTGGCCCAGCGGTAGAACCAGGCCGAGGTCTTCGGATCACTGGTGTCGAAGATCTTGTTGCGGTCGATGTGGATGGCGATGATCGGCAGCCCGTCGAGGTTCTCGTCATCAGCCGGGGAAACAGCCGGCAGCGCGAGGAAAACGGCGAGAAGGAGGGCGATCCGGCGGCAGGTCACCGAGGGCGCCGCTTACGCTCAGCCTCGCGTTCCCGAACCAACTCCGCGACCTGGCGGATGCGTTTCTGCTCACGCGTCTGCTTCATCTTGTCGGC
>JAOZUP010000133.1 GCA_029938595.1 Thermoanaerobaculales bacterium
TCATGCACCGCTTCGCGTCTGATCACCCGACTCTCTGCCGGATCGTTGATCTGGGCGCGGGAAACAATGCGGTTCGACCCCACCGCCTGTGGGCGGTGGTCATCTCGGACAATCCGGACACCGACGAGGCGGAGCCTGAGGTGCTCCTCACCTCCACCATGCACGGCGACGAGACCACAGGCTACGTACTCATGTTGCGGTTGATCGACCACCTGCTGATGGGCTATGGAATAGACCCCGAAATCACGGCGCTGGTCGACGACACCGAGATCTGGATCAATCCCCTCGCCAACCCCGATGGTACATATTTTGGCGGGGATGACACGGTGTCCGAAGCGATCCGCTGGTATACGACAACCACCGGTGGTGATTCGGGGGTCGTCAACCCGAATCGGAACTTCCCGGACTTCGTGGACGGCGATCACCCCGACGGCTTCGCCTGGTGGCCCGAAACCGAGGCCATGATGGCCCTGGCCGAGGCCAAGACCTTCGTCCTCTCGGCCAACTTCCACGGCGGCGTCGAGGTCGTCAACTACCCCTGGGACAGTGTGGAGCGTCGCCACCCCGATGATCTTTGGTTTCAGACCCTGGCGCGCGATTGGGCCGACCTCGCGCAGGATGACAGCCCGGGCGGATACCTGACCGACTTCGACAACGGCATCACCAACGGATACGACTGGTACCCGATCCATGGCGGCCGCCAAGACTTCATGACCTTCTTCCACGGCGGGCGCGAGGTCACCGTCGAGCTGTCTCGCACCAAGCTCCTGCCGACCGACGAGCTCGACGATCTCTGGCTGTGGAACCGGCATGCGCTCCTCGACTTCATCGCCCACGCCCACGAGGGGATCCGCGGCGTCGTAACCGATCCGAACGGCACTCCCCTCGAGGCCACCATCGAGGTCCTGGGGGTCGACCCCGCGGAGGACGGATCGATGGCGCGCACCGACCCGGCGGTCGGCGATTTCCACCGCCTCCTGCTGCCCGGGCTCTATGACCTCAGAATCGAGGCCGCGGACTTCCAACCGCGTGAGATCCACGGCATCGCCGTCACCGACGGCGAGGCCACCACCGTCAACGTGGTTCTCTACCGCGAGCTCGTGCGCCGGCCGTCTCGGAGGCTCGCACCACAGCCGTTATCTGTCGCCCCCTTCGGGGGCTTCTGAATTTTGTGACGCTTGGTACCTGGGGCTCACGCCCCAGGGAAATGCAAGCCAAATTCCGTTTTCAGCCCTGGAGGGGCGACAGATCGCGGCTGCGGCGTGAGCCGCAGCCATCATCTTCCGATTGTCTGTCGCCGCTTCGCGGCTGACCCGATCGACCCAAAAAAGAATGAGGACTTTGGGTTCAGCAAGTTCCTTAGAAATGGGCTAAATTAGCTCCACATCCGAGTGGATTTCGACCAGGCTCGGGCCGTTGTGAGCCAGCGCCTCGGAGATGGCACCGTCCAGCTCGTCGCTCTTTCTGACCGACAGCCCAAGCGCACCGCAGAGGGTTGCATACTCGGCAAAATCGAGGTTGTGAACCGAGGTCTGCCAGACCTCCCAGTCGCCCGCCTTCTGCTCCTTGCTGATCTTGCCGAGCTCGTTGTTATTGAGCAGGATGTGGGTGATGTCCATTCCGTACTTGACAGCGGTGGTGAGCTCGGCGAGGTACTGGCCGAAACCGCCATCCCCCGAGACCGAGACCACCTTGCGGCCCTTGAAGCGGGGGTCTTCCTCCTGGGTCGCGGCCCAGGCGCCCATCGCGGCAGGGAAGGAGAATCCGATCGAACCGAGGTATCCCGACATCAGGACTGCCTGCCGTTCGCACTCGAAGTAGCGGCCGAATGAGTAGGTGTTGTTGCCGACGTCAACGGCAATGATCGCGTCAGCCGGCACCAACCGAGTGAGCGACGCGAAGATCGAAGCGGAGTTCACACCCCTCCCGCGATCATCCCCGAGGCGGCTTTCCTTCTCGGCACGCCAGATGGCCCAGCGCTTCTCGAGGTCGTCCCGCTGGTCGACCGCGGAGATTTTGCCCTTCAGCCGGTCCCGGAAGATGCCGCACGTGATGCCAATCTCACCCCACACCGGCACGTCCACCGCGTGGAATTTGCCGAGGATCATAGGGTCGAAATCGACCTGGATGATGGGTTTTTTGGGCGTGATGCCGGTGTGGTTCGAGAAGCTGGCACCGAAGACCAGCAGGCAGTCCGACTCGTTCATCACCCAACTGGCCACGGGGGTGCCGCTGCGACCGAGAACCCCGGCGGCAAGGGGGTGGCTGTCGGCGATCAACCCCTTGCCCTTGAAGGTGGTGATGACCGGGCAGCTCAAGAGCTCGGCGAGCTCGATGACGCCCTCCATCTGGAAGCGGCTGCCGTGGCCGACGATGATCACGGGCCGTTCAGAGCGGGCGAGCAGCTCCACCGCCTGATCAACCGACTCCTGCGGAGGCGCGATCTCGAGGGGGGTGATGCGCCCCTCCGGCCCACCAGGCCGCGCTCCCTCCAGTGCGGGCATCTTGGGCACCTCGTCGGGGAAGATGATCTGAGAGACCCCCCGGTTGAGGATGGCGCTCTTGCACGCCAGGTTGACGAGCTCGGCATGTCTGCTGCCCGGCAGGGCGGGCTGTTGCCACTGCGCGACCTTGCCGAAGGCGGCCTGGAGGTCGACCTCCTGGAATGCGCCCGGCCCGAGGACCTGGGTCTCGACCTGTCCCGTCAGCGCGATCACCGGCGAGCGATCGACGTTGGCATCCCACAGCCCGGTCAGCAGGTTGGTTGCGCCGGGGCCGGCTATCGAGAGACAGGCGGCCGGACGACCGGTCAGCTTGCCGTATGCCGAACAGGCGAAGGATGCCGCGCCCTCGTGCCGGACCCCGTAGTAGCTGATATTGCCCTGTTCTTCCTGGATGCGGAGGGCGTCGGCGACACCGAGGTTGGAGTGCCCCACCATGCCGAAGACGTGACGCACGCCCCAGTTGGCCAGGGTCTCCATCATGAGGTCGCCGACCGTACGGACGTGGTCGTTTTCTTTGGGCGTGCCCACGAAAACCCCGTCGTCCCGCACATCCACCTCGAAGGTCTCGACGCCATCGTCGTAGCCCGGCGCCTTGCCGGTGATCGGGTCGTAGTCCCAGCCGTGCCAGGGACAGCGCAGGAGCCCGTTCTCGATCGACCCCTCGCCGAGCGGCCCACCCTGATGGGGACATTTGTTGTCGAGCGCACCGTACCGCCCATCGTGGTCAGTCATGCACAGAGTGCGGTGGTGACACGTCACCGGCTTGACCCGACCGTCCGGCAGCTCATTCGCGTCGAGCACCTTGGTCCATACGAGATCTTTCGTTTTTGAAGTCATCGATTTCCCACCTTCGAGGGTTGCTGGTTTGGACTCAGTCGAGGGATACGCCGCCGTACTGGATGCCGGTCAGGTGCGCCATCTCGCGTTTCCAGGTCGTCAGGTCGGCGACCGAGAGCTGGTTGAGGTGGTTGTGGCCGCAGGCCCGCGCTAAGACCTGCATGAGCTCGGTAGCAGCGCTGAAGAAGTTGTTGAGCTGCTCGGCGCCCTTGTCGATCTTCAACCGCCGCCTCAGCTCCGGCTTCTGGGTGGCGATGCCGACCGGGCAGTTATTGGTGTGGCAGGCCCGCATCCCCAAGCAGCCGATGGCCTGGAGGGCCGAGTTGGACACTGCCACTGCGTCCGCCCCCAATGCCATTGCCTTGACGAAGTCCACCGGCAATCGCAGGCCCCCGGTGGCAACCAGCGTCACGTCGCGGCGTCCCATCTGATCGAGATAGCGTCGGGCACGCGCGAGGGCGGGGATCGTCGGCACCGAGATGTTGTCCCGGAACAGCAGGGGCGCCGCACCCGTGCCGCCGCCGCGGCCATCGAGGATGATGTAGTCAATACCGATCTCGAGCGCGGCCTCGATATCGCGCTCTACGTGTTGGGCGGAGAGCTTGACCCCGATCGGGATCCCGCCCGTCGCCTCCCGCACCTCCTCGGCAAAGTCGCGATACTGGTCGACGTGCTGCCAGTCGGGGAACCTGGGTGGTGAGATCGCCGCCTCCCCCTCCGCGAGCCCACGGACCTCGGCGATCTTGCCCCGCACCTTGTCGCCCGGAAGATGACCACCGGTGCCCGTCTTGGCGCCCTGGCCGCATTTGAAGTGGAAGGCCTGACACTTCTGGACCTTGTCCATCGAGTAGCCGAAGCGCGCCGAGGCCAACTCGTAGAAGTAGCGCGAGTTGCCGGCCTGCTCTTCGGGCAGCATGCCGCCCTCGCCCGAACAGATGCCGGTCCCCGCCAGCTCGGCGCCCTTCGCCAGGGCGATCTTGGCCTCCTCGGAGAGCGCACCAAAGCTCATGTCGGAGACGAAGAGCGGGATGTCGAGCTCGAGCGGTTTTTTCGCGTTGGGACCGATCACGACCTCGGTGCCGACCGGGGCGTCATCGAGCAGTGGAACCCTGGAAAGCTGGGCCGTGAGGATCTGGATGTCGTCCCACTTCGGCAGCTCGTCGCTCGGTACGCCCATCGCCGCCATGCGGCCGTGGTGGCCAAGCTGGCTCAGACCATGCTCGGCGAGATGCTGAATGTACTGATAGTGGGGTTCTTCGGGACCACCATGGAAGTCCTTGTAGAGACCCTGATACGCGTCGCGATCATAGGGCTGCGGATTCTTCTCTTCCCAGGCGGCAATTTCCTCCCCGTCGACCCAGACGGCGCCGTCCTCGACCCAGGACTGGAAGCGTTGGAGCTTTTCCTCCGGGTTGTACGAGCTGACCCCGGTCTCGTAGCAGTAGTCCCACCGGTGGAGGCCGCAGATCAGGTCCTTGCCCTCAACATGGCCATCACTCAGCAACGCGCCACGGTGCAGACACCTGCCGTAGAGAACCGATGCCTGCTCCTCATCCGGCCAACGAATGACCACCAGGTCAACGTTGGCGACCAGGGCGTAGGCGGGGTGCAGCGGCTCGAGCTCGTTCCAATCGGCAATCCGGACTTTCTTCATGGAGTCCTCGTTTCGTTGAAATCCATCATGAACAACAAATCCAACGTTCGCCGATTCCAATCTACGACCGGCTCTTCCAGAATCTTGCCCGGTCTCTCAAGGAACTTCTGAGTTGCCAAGGAGTGGATTTGTCTCGACACGGTTCATTCAATTCGTGCAGCCGAGACGGCTACACCACAAAGCCGACCCGGAGACTTTGTGGTGCGGGCGTCCCGCCTGCACCGCCTTCGGCTGGACAGCCGGCGACGGCATCTGTACCGTGTGCCGGCATCCAAAGACAAGGAGCATCACTGCATGACCACCGTGAACGGACTCAAACCGGAGACCCGCGACCGCGCGGAGATCCCCGAACGCTACACATGGGATCTCAGCCGGATCTACCCCAACTGGTCGGAGTGGGAGGCCGCCCTCTCCCGGCTGCAGGAGCTGATGGACTCCTATCAGGAGCTCAAGGGCACGCTCGCCGAGGGCCCGCAGCGGATCCTCGAGGCCAGTCACCTCTCCGACAAGCTCGGTCAGCTCGCCTACCGGGTCTACCAGTACCCGGGTCTGATGCAGAGCCAGGACACCCGCGACAACGCGGTTCAGGCGCGGCTCGAACAGGTACGGCTGGCGCTTGCCGCCTTTCACCAGGCCACCGCCTGGTACACACCGGAGCTGCTTGAGATACCCGAGGAGACCATGCAGGTCTGGCTCGACGAGACGCCGGAGCTGGCGCCCTATCGTTTCGGCATCAAGGAGAGCTACCGCATGCAGCGCCACGTTCTCGACGAGGATGGCGAACGGCTGCTGGCCTATGCCGCAACCTTCAATGGCACCCCGGCGCACACCTACTCGATGCTCGCCGACGCCGACGTCGAGTTTCCGACCGTCACCCTGAGCGACGGGACCGAGATGGTGGCCAGCCACGCCAACTACTCGCTGGGTCTCCATTCGCTGCGTGTGCAAGGCGATCGCGAGAAGCTCTTCAAGGCCCACTTCAAGGTCTACGACGGATACCCGAACACCTACGCCGCGATATACAACGGTGTGCTCCAGAAGGACTGGTGCACTGCCCGCTCGCGGCGCTACGACTCGACCCTCGAGGCCAAGCTCGACGACGACAATATCTCGGCGTCGGTGGTGGAGAACCTCATCGATACCGCCCGTCGCGGCAGCGGACCGTTGCAGCGTTACCACCAGCTCCGCAAATCGACCCTCGGGCTCGAGCGCTACCGTTACTTCGACGCCTACCTGCCGCTGGCGGAAGTCGAGTGGTTGCTACCCTACGACACGGTCGGTCATTTGATCGTGGACTCGGTTGAGGTCTTTGGCGCCGACTACCAGAAAACGGTCGAACGGGCCTTCTCGGATCGCTGGATCGACGTTTACGAGAACGAGGGCAAGCGCTCGGGCGCGTTTTCAGCCGGCGTCTACGGCGTCCACCCCTACATGCTCCTCAACTATGCCGACACCCTCAATGACGCCTTCACCGTCGCCCACGAGATGGGCCACACCATGCACACCGTTCTGTCGCACGAGACCCAGCCCTTCGCCACCTCCTCGTACTCGATCTTCGTCGCCGAGGTGGCGTCGATGACCAACGAGTCCCTCTTCCTCGACCGCCTGCTCGCCGAAGAGGCGGACCCTGCGCGCCGGGTGATGTTGCTCCAGCACGCCATCGACGACATCTCCGCCGGCTTCTATCGCCAGGCGATGTTCGCCGAGTTCGAGCTCGAGGCTCACCGGGCGGTCGAGGAGGGCCGCCCCATCACCGCCGAGGTCCTGCAGGAGATCTACCTCGGGGTGTTGGAGGGCTTCTTCGCCGACACGCTTGACGATCAGCCGTGGTACCGCAACACCTGGGCGCGGATTTCCCACTTCTACGGCGCCCCCTACTACGTCTTCCAGTACGCCACCTCGAAGGCTGCAGCCAGCCTCCTCCACCGAAGGATGACCGAAGGCGAGTACGGGGGGCGCACCGCCACAATCGAGGCCTACCTCGCGCTGCTGCGTTCCGGCGGCAACGACCACCCCGTGACCCTGCTGAAAAAGGCGGGGGTTGACCTCGCCACAACCGAGCCCACCGAAGCCCTCGTCGCGGAGATGGGCGGGCTGGTCGACCGCCTTGAAGGAGAGCTCTCGAAGCTGAATCCTTGATGCTGGCACCTATTCTGGTCACGCTAAATTCGAATAAGACTTTCAGTTTATCCATGTTAAACTGAAATCATGTTTACACGATGGATCGACTTGCCCACCAAGAGGAGCGTGTTACTGCTGGGTCCCCGGAGGAGCGGCAAAACCACCCTGCTGAAGCACCGCTTCCCGGACTATGCCTACGCCACACTGGATGATCTCGACAACCTGAGTTGGGCGCGGAGCGATCCCAAAGGCTTCGTTCAATCTCTCGGCAAAAAGGCGATCATCGACGAAATTCAACGCCACCCCGTGCTGACGGTCGCCGTCAAATATGCCATTGACGAAGAGCATTCGCGTTTCTTCATGACGGGTTCCAGTTCGGCCGGGCTTCTCGACGCGAGTGCGGACTCTCTCGCAGGAAGGATCGATATCCGGGCCTTGACCACCGCCTGTTGGGGGGAAGATTCCGGGCCGCCCACCCACCGAGTCTTTGAAGAAGAGGCGTCGCTCATGCAACGGAAACTGGCGCAGCGCCAACTCGAAGACGCCAAACAATTTGGGCAGTTTCCAGAAGTGCTGACCGCCGCCACCGCACAGGACAAAATGGAGATCCTGCGGAACTACCGCGATACCTACTTCACGCGCGACCTCATGATGCTCTCCAACCTCGAAAACCTGGATGGTCTCATGGTGCTTTATCACCACGTCTCCCGATCGATCGGTTCGCTCCTCGAAACCTCGAACCTGGCCCGCGAGGCGGGCATCAGCTTCCCGACCGCGAAGAAATACCTGAACTCCCTCGTCCAATCCCAATTGGTTTTCAGGTTGACGGGATACCAGTACGGACCAGCCAAACGTTATGTCAAAGCCAGCAAGGTCTATCCCGCGGACATGGGCATTGTGACGGCTTTCGGCACTCCGTTGGCCATCGGACAGCAACTGGAGAACTTTGTCATCGCCGAACTGGAAAAGCGCCGAAAACTCGGATTCCTCCAGGCCGATCGTCTCCATCACTACCGATCCGGCGCCGGTCGTGAGATTGATGTCATCATCGATTCGGGCGAAACCTGCATGGCTGTTGAAATCAAGAGTACGGAGGTACCGAGAAAACGGGATCTTCGCAATCTCGAGGACTTTGCCGGTACAATGAACCGACCGGTCCGGTGCATCCTCTTTTACACCGGCCTCGATTACCAACGTATCGGCAAGGTTGAACTGATTCCCGTCGCGGCCCTGTATCGTGGGGTGTAGGCCGCTGTCCTATACTCTCCCTCGTCGCAATCCCGAACCGGAGGAATCCATGAAGCAGGTCATCGACACGCTGCGCGCAAACCGCGACCAGGCTCTCGCTGAGATGATTGAGCTCGTCCGAATCCCGAGCATCAGCCCCGGCCTCCCCCATCCCGAGGCCATCACCGAGGCAGCGGACTGGCTCGAGCGGCGCCTCGAGCGCTCCGGAATGGACGAGGTTCGCCAGCTCGTCGTCGGCAAGCACAACCCCGTCGTATGGGCCCGGAAACACATCTCGGATGATCTGCCGACGGTCCTTTTCTACGGCCACTACGACGTCATGCCCGCCGATCCGATCGACGAGTGGGCGAGCCCTCCCTTCGAACCCGAGGTTCGCGACGGGAAGGTGTTCGGCCGCGGCACGGCTGATGACAAGGGTCAGGTGATGATGCACATCAACGCCGTCGAGACCTACCTCAAGATCAAGGGCACGTTGCCGGTCAACGTTGTCTTTGCCATTGAAGGCGAAGAGGAGGAGGGCAGCGAGGGTCTCGAGCAGTTGCTCGACAGCCACCGCGATCTACTGGCCGCCGACATCGCCGTCATCAGCGACTCGCCGTTCTTTGCGAGCGATTGCCCGTCGGTCTGCTACGGGTTGCGTGGCATTGCCACAGCCGAGATCCGAGTCGAGGGACCTGCGACAGACCTCCACTCCGGCAACTACGGAGGAGCGATTGCCAACCCGGTTGAGTTCCTGGCCAGAATCCTCAACGACCTCAAGAACCGAGACGGCCGAATCACCATCGACGGCTTCTATGACGACGTTCTCGAGCTGTCGCCGAGCGAACGCGAAGGCTTTGCGTCGCTCCCACTCGACGAGCAGACGTTCTGTCGGGACCTCGGCGCGGAGGCGCCGTACGGTGAAGCCGGCTTCACAACCCTCGAGCGCATCTGGGCGCGCCCCTCCCTCGAGATCAACGGGCTCACCGGAGGCTTCGGCGG
>JAOZUP010000541.1 GCA_029938595.1 Thermoanaerobaculales bacterium
CGGGGAACGGTGGAGCTCTTCACCCGCCGTGCCGGCGGCGTGCTCGACTCCACCCGGGCCCTGGGCTGGGATACGAAGTCGCCGGAGCATTCCACGGCCGGGTCCTTCTTCTCGCCTGACTCGTTCGGTCACACCGGTTTCACCGGCACCTCGATCTGGGTGGATCCGGAGCGCGATCTCTTCGTCATTCTGCTCACCAATCGGGTCCATCCCACGCGGGAGAACCAGCTCATCCGCGAAGCCAGACCGGCGGTCGCCGATGCCGTGGTCAAGGCCCTGGTCGAGCCATGACGAGACCGGCGATGCTTGCCGGGGCGTGCCTCGCGCTCGCCCTCGTCGTAGCGCCGGTCGGGGCGGGCGATGCGGTGGTCGAGGTGGGACTGGATCGAGTTGCAGCCGGTGAGGTTCACGAGCTTCAGGGCAAACGGCTGGGGCTCATCGTCCACGCCGCGTCGGTCAGCTCGGACGGCCGCCACGCCATCGATGTGCTGCGCGAGGCGAAGCTCGATGTGGTCCGCCTCTTGACGCCGGAGCATGGTCTGCGCAGCCGGGCGGCGGCCGGCGAGAAGGTGGCAAGCGGCAAAGACCCGGTCAGCGGGCTGCCGGTGGTCAGTCTCTACGGCAGTCATCGAAAACCCGAGCCCGAGGACCTGGAGGGTCTGGATGTTCTGGTCTTCGATCTCCAGGGGGCCGGCGTGCGGTTCTACACCTACGTCAGCACGCTGATCCTCTCCCTGGAGGCGGCGGCCGAGGCCGGGCTGGAGTTCGTGGTGCTCGATCGACCCAACCCTCTCGGTGGGGAGCGGGTCGAGGGGCCGATCACCGCACCGCGCGATGTTGTCCCAGAGAGCTTCGTCAACCTGGCTCCAGGACCCCTGGTGCACGGGCTCACCCTGGGCGAGATGGCTCGTTTCGTCAATCAGGATTTGGAGAAGCCCGCACGTCTGTCGGTGGTGCCGATGAAGGGGTGGGAACGCAGCATGACCTGGGTGGATACGGGTCTCGACTGGGTGCCCCCCTCCCCGAACCTGCGCAGCCCCGAGGCCGCCATCGCCTATCCGGGAGTCGCCCTGTTGGAGGGCACCAACGTCTCCGAAGGCCGGGGCACGGCGAATCCCTTCCTGATTTTCGGTGCTCCCTGGCTTGGATCGCTGCGGCTTCAGGTATCGGTGCCCGGGTTCAAGCTCGAGCCGGCGGTATTCACTCCATCCGCCTCTCCGGCCGCACCCGATTCCAAATACCTCGACCAGGAGTGCCACGGGATGGCGGTCCGAATCACCGACCCGGCGACGGCCCAACCCTACCGGCTCGGCGTAACCCTGCTTGTGGCGCTCCAGAGCCGGGCCGGTTTCGAGTGGAGGAAAGACGGCGCCGCGCTGACGTGGTTGGTCGGAACGCCGCGATTGCTCGATGATTTTCGCCAGGGCAAGACCGCGGAGCAGATCCTCGACGCGGATCGGGCGGACCACGAAGCGTGGCGCCGGGTGCGCAAACCGGCGTTATTGTATTGACCGGAGCGAACTACATGAGGAGACAAGACCCATGAGCTGGACTCGACGCCAACTGCTGGAAATCGGAGGAGCCGCCATCGTCGCGGGAAGT
Organism: Thermoanaerobaculales bacterium; assembly: GCA_029938595.1. Classification (GTDB taxonomy): domain Bacteria; phylum Acidobacteriota; class Thermoanaerobaculia; order Thermoanaerobaculales; family Sulfomarinibacteraceae; genus Sulfomarinibacter. Next base: position 1,603 of record JAOZUP010000541.1, read on the forward strand.
CTGCCCGCTCTCGTCGAGTCGGCTGCCACGGCGGGAGCCGTACTCAAACCAAAGCGCCTGGAAAAGGGAGACCTGGTGGGCCTGATCAACCCGGCCGGCGCTACCTTCCACCCCGACCGTGCGGAGATTGCTCGGGAGGTCATGGCGGCCCTCGGGCTTCGGACCCGATTCGGCGACCACCTCTTGGACCGTTACGGCTACCTGGCCGGGCGGGACGAGGATCGCGCCGCCGACGTGAACACGATGTTTGCGGATCCCGAGGTGCGAGCCGTGCTGGCGCTCCGGGGTGGCTGGGGCTGCAACCGGCTCCTGCCGCTGCTGGACTACGGGATGATCCGAAACAACCCAAAGATCATCATGGGTATGAGCGATATCACTGGCCTGCTTTTTGGGATCTACGCGAAGACTTCTCTGGTGACGTTTCACGGCCCAACGGGCAACTCAAGTTGGAGCGAGTTCACCACCGACCAGGCCAGGCGCGTGCTCTTCGACGGGGAAGCCCTCTCGATGCACAACCCATTGGGTACGGCCGACCGGTTGGTCCAGGTTGAAAACCGGGTTCTTACCATCACCTCGGGCACGGCGCGCGGGCCGCTGCTGGGGGGCAACCTCACGGTGCTCACCGCCTTGGTGGGCTCGAGCTACCTGCCGGATTTCGACGGGTGCATCCTCTTCCTCGAGGACGTGCGGGAAGAGGTCTACCGGGTGGACCGCATGCTCACCCAGCTCAAACTGGCGGGCGTGCTGGAGCGGATCAACGGCTTGGTCTTCGGCCGGTGCACCGACTGCGATCCCAGCAGAAGCTACGGATCCTTGACCCTTCGAGAGGTCCTGACCGACCACATTGCTCCCCTCGGCATCCCGGCCTGGTACGGCTCGATGATCGGCCACATCAAGGACAAGTTCACCATCCCCCTCGGCGTGGAGGCCGAGATCAACGCCGACACCGGAACCATCAAGCTCCTGGAACCTGCGGTCGTTTAGTGTGACCAAAAAATGGGC
>JAOZUP010000134.1 GCA_029938595.1 Thermoanaerobaculales bacterium
GGATCGATCGAGGAAATCACCGCGCAGGTCTCGTAGTCGAAACCGAACTTGGCCCGCGTGTAGCCGATTTCGCGAATTGTCTCGCGCACGATGGCCGGGAAATCCACGTAGACCTCGGTCGTGATCTCGCCGGCGATGAAGGCGAGGCCCGTGGTCACCAGGGTTTCGCAGGCCACGCGACCATTCGTGTCGCCGTCCAGGACTGCGTCAAGGATAGCGTCCGAGATCTGGTCCGCGATCTTGTCGGGATGGCCTTCGGTCACCGACTCCGAGGTGAATACATGTCGTCCATTGGGTGCCATTGATCCTCCTACCCGCTTCGAGTCCGTGCCCGAATTCGGGATCTACCCTACAGAACGCATACCGTACCACCGAGATTTCCCGCCGGTCAAACATCACGGCGTAGCCCAAATGGCGAAGCCGGAAGGGCGCGAGTGACTCAAAACTCAAAACAAAGAACTCAAAACTGAATTGAGTGGGTGGACATTCCGAATTCCGAATTCCAAATTCCGAATTCTAAAACCAGAAATCTTTCCCCCGTTGACCCAGAGCGATTGACACACCATCATCGAGCGATGCGCCGCCTCGTACCGATTTCGGTCCTGCTGCTGGTTGCCGGTTGGCTCACCGCCATGGCCCTCGACTTGCCCCGAATGGCGGCGGCAGTCGCCGTATCATGCATCGGCGCAGCGTGCGTCGGCGCAGTTCGCGGACGAGCTCCCGACCGCCGTCTGGCCGCAGCGCTGTCTGCGATTCTGATCGCGCTCCTCGCCGCTCTTCTGTTCCTCCTGGGGAAGGAACCAAGCGGCGCGACCGGTCTTTACCTCCAGCTCGCAGTCATGGCCCTGCTCGCGCCGATCGTGCCGATCGTCTACGCGCTCACCTTTCCCACGGATCGAGACGTCCGGTGATCCTCTGGATTCTGCTCGCTACCGCTCTCGCCGCCTTCGCCTTTTGGGGCTGGCGTCACACCAAGTCCACACAGGCGTTTTTCACGGCGTCGCGCACCGTCGGGCCGGTGCTCGCCGGCATCGGCGGCACTGCCGCCGGGCTTTCCGCCTTCGTTTTTGTCGGCGGGCCAGGTTACTTTGCCACGGTCGGCGCCGCCAGCCTGTGGATCATCTTTTCGGCGCCGCTCACCGGCGCCCTCCAGTGCTGGGCCGTGGGCGAGCGGGTAGTGTCGCTCGTCAAGCGCCACAACTGTCTGACGGTCCCGGACCTGGTGGCGGCGCGCTTCGGCGAAGGATGGCCGCGGGGATTGACCGCGCTCGCAGTGGCGGTGGGCGCCGTCGCCACCCTCGCGGTCCAGGTCAAGGGCGCAGCGATTGCCGGTGAGGTGCTCCTCGGCGTTCCCGGGTGGCTGGTGGCCGGGGCGGCGATCGCGGCCACGGTTCTGTACTCCGCCGCGGGGGGGATGCGCACCGGAATCCTGGCGGAGGCGGCCCAGGGCGTCATCATGGCCGCCGCCGCCGTCGCCCTCGCGATCTTCGCGCTCGCGCGAGCAGGGGGACCGCGCCAAGCCGTTGCGACCATCGCCGAGCTTCGGCCCGAGCTGCTCGACCCATGGGGGGGCCCCGGGCCGACCGCCTCCATCGGAATCTTCCTGCTCTTTGCTCTCGGCACCTGCGCCCAGCCCCACTATCTCCAGAAGTTCCTGCTTCTGCGCGACCGGGAGAGCCTGCGCTGGCTGCCGGCGGTGATGACCGGCGCTCTACTCGCGGTGCTCACGGTATGGGTCGGTGTCGGCCTCGGGGGCACCGCGCTGTGGCTCCGCGGCGAGCTGACAATTCTCAGCCCGGACCAGCTCGCACCGGCGCTGTTGGCGAGCACGGGCTCCCAGGTATTCATCATCATCGCCGCGGTGGCGGTGGTCGCAGCCGTGATGTCGACCGCGGCCTCGCTCCTCAACCTGGTAGCGGCAGCCGTCACCCGGGACCTTCCTCAGGCACTGGGACGAACCCCCGGGCCGGGCCTCGGGCCTGCGCGGGTCGCTACCTTCGGCGCGGGAGTCGCCGCCGCCGCCCTCGCCCTCCTCTCGAACCGGCCGGTGGCCCTGCTTGGCGTGCTCGGCTGGGGGACCTTCACAGCAGCCCTTCTGCCGGTAATGGTCTTGGGTCTGTGGTGGAGCGGGGCCAACCGCCGGGGAGCGGTAGCGGCGCTGGCAATTGGGCCGCTGGTTCAGCTGAGCACCGAGTGGGCGCGGGGGACGGGCCTCCTGGCGGTGCGCTGGGAACCAGGTCTCCTGGGCGCCGCCGCCGGCGCCGCAGCACTTGTCTTGCTCTCGAATCTAAAACCTAACGTGAAAGGTGATCAATGACCGCACGTTGGAACGAATCCCGAATTCGCGAGCTGGTGCAACGGCTCGAGGATTTTCGCCGTTCATGTAGGGTCACAACACTGGCCGAAGAGCAGGAGACGTCACGGTCGCCCTTTCGGCTCCTGGTCGCCTGCGTGATCTCCCTTCGCACCAAGGATGAGGTGACGGCCGAGGCGAGCAGACGGCTCTTCGAGATCGCTCCGACCCCCAACCATCTGGCGGAGCTCGAGGAGAAGCAGATCGCCGGCGCCATCTACCCGGCGGGCTTTTACAACACCAAGGCCGCTCAGCTCAAGCAGATCGGCAGGATCATCCGCGACGACTTTGATGATGAGGTGCCCGCGAGCGAGGCCGATCTGCTGTCAATGCCGGGTGTCGGACGCAAGACCGCCAACCTGGTGCTCGGACTCGGCTTCGGTATTCCCGCGATCTGCGTCGATACCCACGTCCACCGCATCTCCAACCGGCTCGGGTTCGTGTCGACGAATACGCCTGAGCAGACCGAGCGCGCCCTGATGGAGGTGTTGCCGCGGGATCTCTGGGTGCCCATAAATGATTTGCTGGTGACCTTCGGGCAGAATCGCTGCCATCCGACCTCGCCCCGATGCACCAATTGCCAGCTCGAAGATCTCTGCCCAAGAATAGGCGTCACGCGCTCGCGGTAGAGGTTTCGTCTGTCGCCGCTTCGCGGCTGGCAACACGCCCAACGTGATCCCCCTATGAGCGCCGAAGGCGCGGCAGATTAATAGCCTGGGGCGTGAGCCCCAGGAACAAGGACCACCTATTCCGTCAAGCGCCGAAGGTGCGACAGACACACAACCTGATTTTCGACCTAAATGCAGGTGGCGGATGGTTGGGTGGCAAATCCGAAATCCGAAATCCGAAATTTCTTCAGTTCGCCTGCCTCTCCTGGCTGAGATTCTCCAACTTTTGCGTGACATCGCGATAGGAGGGGTCGGCGGCCATGATCTCCTCGTAAATCTCGAGAGCCTGCTCCCCGTCTCCCGCACCTTCATAGGCCCCGGCGAGATCATAACGGAGAGCGATACGGGCATCTTCGGAGATATTCGGAGCGACCAACGCCTTCTGGTACCACTCTGCGGCCTCCGGCCACATCCCCTGTTCCAGATAGCAGACCCCGATGACCGAGCAACTCTCGACAAAGAACGCGGTGTCCCTGGCCGCCACCTGAAACTCTCGGATCGCTTCCGGCAACAACCCCATCTCGCGATAGGCGATGCCGAGGTTGAAGTGGGTGTCGGAGTCCTCCTCGGAGAGTTGCTCGGCAACACCCTTCTGGAATTCCCGGAAGACTTCCTCGAGGACCGCCTCGCCTTTGCCGCGCCCGGTGGCTTCCTCGACCATGGCCTCCTCGGCTGCGAGCTCGGCCTCCAGCTCTTTCGCGAGATCGATGTATTGCTCTTCGTCCGCAAAGAGTTCCTCGGCCCCCTCTTCGGCGACCTCGACCTGCTCGATGAAAACGCCCATTTCTTTCAGCTTGAGCCTACGGCTGAGAACTTCCGGGTCTTCCCCATGCTCCTCCTCGAGCATGGCGAGAATCCGCGCGGCATCGTCGTACAGCTCCTGATCGAGGAAGAAGTCGATCTGCTCGAGATCGCCCAACGAAGGTCCCACGAAGCTGTCACTGATTTCAACGAGCTCCTCGGCCACCTCTTCCATTACTGGCGGCGGAACGGGAGCCTCCTCCGGAGTCGCCGGCGCCGCCGGCTGAACGGCCGGAGCCTTCACCAACTTGTCATCAGCGGCCTGAACCTCGGCCTTATCTACACCGGCTGCGAATTCGACGGCGAACTCCTCCACCGCCGGTTCCCGTTCCTCGGCGGGGGGCGGTGCGGCGAGATCACCCTCGACGTCGACGACCTCTATCAGGTCGCTCTCTTCGTCCACGAACTCAGCCGCCGGAGTTTCCTCGGCCGCGGGCGCCTCCGCGACCGGTGCCGAATCCTGGACCACCGCGACTGGAGATTCCGCTTCGTCCGAAGCCCCGGCCGCCACTGAGTCCGCAGACGCTTCGCTGAGCTCCGGAATAGCACCCAGCAGGTCGGAGATCTCATCCATCGTCCCCAGGGCCCGGTGGTGTTCGACGACCGGTTGCGCCATGGCGATCGCCTGGTCGCGATCGCCGTGCTCGACGTAGAGCAGCGCGAGGCGCTGTCTTGGGACCATCTCATCGGGAAAGGAGAGCACCAGGTCATCGAGGTGGCTGATTGCCTTCTCGACCAGTCCGTATTTCGCGAAGACGCTGGCCTCCGCCATTCTTTCCTCGAGGTCGAACGCCTCAGCAGCCGGCGCGTCCTCGACCTGGGTCCGCGGAGCGGGCGCCTCTTCCGCCGGTGGCGGCGGTAGCGCCTCTTCCACCGGCGGTGGCGGCGCATCGAAATCGGCCGTTTCGACCTCAATTTCCTCATCGAGGTCGATGACGATCTCCTCTGCCTCCTCCTCGACGGCAGCAGCCCCCGGCGCCTCACCAACATCAACGCCATCAATTGCTGCGAGCCGTCGCCGGAACTGCGCATTCTCCGGATCGGTCTCCAGTAGCTGGATGAACAGGCGTTTGGCAGCATCCTCGTCGCCCGACTGGTACATGCTCTCGGCAAGCGCAGCCCTGAGAGTGAAGAGGGTTTCCTCCTCTCCGGACGGGCCGTAGGCGCGAACTGCCAGCTTCAGCACTTGCTGGTCCTCGGGCATCTCCTCCAACAGATCCTCGAGTGCCTCCTGGGCCCCCTTGAAATCACCCTTGTCGAGCATCGTCTCGACCGCAGGCACCAGCATCTCCGTGGCCTCGGCGGTGTCGCCGGTCGATGCCATGGCGCCGCCGACAACGGCCCTTATCTCGGTGTTGCCAGGCTCGGCCTCGAGGACCTCGTTGGCAATCTCGACGGCCTTGGTGCTCTCGCCCAGGCCCATGAGGGTACGCGCGAGAAGAGTTTTCAGCTCTACCGAGTCCGGCGACCGTTCGACACCGAATTTCAAGAACTCAAGAACGATTGGAGCTCTCCCGGCGTCGAGGAACGCCGCGCACGCCGGAATCAGAAACTCACCCTCGGGCGGATCCTGCTCGATCACGTGGCGATAGAGGCGTTCTGCCTCGTCCAGCTTCCCTGCATCCAGCAGCACGGCACCGAGGCGTCCGTAGACCTTGAGCGCCGATGTCGTGTCGTTGCGACGCAGCAGGAGGTCGGCCAGGCGCAGCGCCGACACGTGGTTATTCGGATCGAGGTCGACCAGCTTCTCGTGGGCTTCAATTGCCTTGTCGAGGTCGCCGTTCTTGACGTACCAATCGGCGAGGATCTGATACTCCCTCTTGGATTCCACCAAGAGCCCCTGGTCGAAATAGAGCCCTGCAAGCTGCTCGAAAATGTCGAGCCGCTGAGGATCCAGACGCTGGATTTTCTTGAGGATGGCGATGGCCTTGGTGGTGAATCCGTCCCTGGAAAAGTGCTCCGCGATCTCCTCGTAGAGCTCTATCGCGCGCTGGAGCTCGCCGATTCGGCCGTACAGATCCCCAACACGGTTGATGATGGTGGTGTCGCCGGGGAACTTTTTGAGGACCTTCTCGTACTCTTTGATGGCCTGCTCGAGCTTTCCCTTCTGAACGAGCCTCTCAGCATCCCTCAGAACCTTGTCCCGCTTGACGGCCATGAACCCTCAGACTCCCTTTTTCCTACGACTCAACGGGCGGTACGCCAATTACGCAGCCCCCCTGTACAACCTTGGACTGATCTGTCCTGATCCCAAGTCTCATGGTAACACAGGCGACCACCGGAAGCTCCGCCGGTGAAGCGTCCCGGAACCCCGGTTCTCGAGGGCAAGCCGGTGGGCAACCGTTCCGTAGCCCTTGTTCTGTTCCCAACCCCAGTGCGGCTGCTCGGACCCGAGATCGACCATGATCCGATCACGATGGACCTTTGCGAGGATCGACGCGGCAGCCACGCTGAAATACTCGCGATCCGCCTGTTTCGGGGACAAGACCGGACATCCGAGATCACCCGGATCCACGTAGTCGGTGACAACCACCGCCTCCGGCGTGACCAGGGCGCCCGCGGCCGCCCGCATGGCCAGACGCGTCGCCTCGAGGATGTTGAGCTTGTCGATGAGCTCGACCCAGATCTCGCACACCACCCACCGTGCGCCGCTCGCCCGTATTCGGGAGGCTGCCTCTTTTCGCCGGTTCTCGGTCAGCTGCTTGGAGTCGCGAACGCCCGGGTCATCAGGAATCATGGCAAAGGAGGCGGCACACACAACCACGGGCCCGGCCAGGGCACCCCGACCTACCTCGTCGACACCGATGATCGACTCGGCGCCGCGGAGGATTTCACGGTCTTTCAACCCGAGAGGTTTCATGGACTACCGGCAGAAATCCCGGTCAGCCACCACGACGGGTCAGCGGGCGCGGTCGCGCTCCTTGATGCGCGCTGCCTTACCGCGCAGATCACGGATGTAGTAGAGCTTCGCCCGTCGCACGCGGCCCCGCCGAGAAACTTCGATCTTCGCAATCGATGGCGAATGCAAGGGGAAGGTACGCTCAACGCCGATCCCGGACGAAATTTTGCGAACGGTGAAGGTTTCGGAGACGCCCCCGTGCTTGCGTGCGATGACCAGACCCTCGAAGATCTGGATGCGTTCCTTTTCGCCCTCTTTCAGGCGCACGTGGACCTTGACGTTGTCGCCAGACCGAAATTCCGGTATGTCGCTCTTCAAGTACTCCTGCGTCACTTCGCGGATGAGGTCCATCTCAATTGCCTCCCTGGGGAATCGGGAGCGGCTGGAACCGGCTCCCTGGGGCGGGGAGTATACACGCCTTCCCTTGGGAGGACAAGGGGATACGACAGCACGAGTTAGGAATTAGGAATTCGGAATTAGGAATTCCCAACCACCCCCCCGATTGCTTGATCCTGGATGCTGGATGCTCAATGCTCGATCCACCCACCCTTGCGGAATTTCGGATTTCGAATTTCGGATTTTCGGAAGCGCCTCGGGAAACGGCCCGCGTCCACCGGAGGTGCCTGAGCATCCTCACGGGGAGAGCTTGCGGAAACGGGTGTGCGGATGGAAATTGAGAATTGAGAATTGAGAATTGAGAATTAACCCTTCGGCATTCCTAATTCCTAATTCCTAATTCCTAATCTTTCACCCCTCACCCGGATGCACCGGAAGCCCCTCCTCCTCCTCGCCCCAGCCTTCGGGCGCCGGAATGCCGAAGAGATGGACAGCGCCTTCGTACGGTACAAAGATCACCCGCCCGTGGGCATCGAGTGTCCCGTCACCTGGCCATGGTTCGCTACCGGCAACCTGGAACGAGCGAAAACCGAACGGCACCTCGGCGCCGTCTGGAGCGAGCCAGTCGGGGATGACCAGGTCCCACCGCTCCTCGTCCTCGGGAACGATCTCGAAGACCACCTCACCCGCGGGTCTCGAGCCGAGATCCTCGCGCTGTGCCACGAGCTCCTCGGCCTCGGCCACCAGATCCTCGAGCATCTGCTCGGTGAAGGCCTGGACCAGCTCGCGGTTGTCGGTTCCGGTAACCTCCGCTGAGAGCAGCAGCCGGTAGGTCTCTCCATCGAGTTCGTCGCCGGCGAGGAAATCAAATGCGAGCTCGGCACCGTCCTCGACCGCTTCGACGTCGAAGGACGAGCCGTGAACCAGGTCGCGAACCACCAGCGCCAACATCATTTCCTCTACGGTCGCGGCCGGAAAACCGATTTCCCAGCCCGTCTCCCACGTCGTCATCTTCACCTCCACCACTCGCGGCGTTACTCGTCAGTCGTCGGCATCCCGTTTCTTGCCAAAGATCGCGGCCACCACGATCCCGAGCAGATAGAGCAGGATCATCGGCACAGCGAAAACGGTCTGAGTGGCGATATCTGGGGTCGGGGTGATCACCGCCGCCACAACAAAGATCAGCAGCACCGCCCACCGGAACCACCGCACCAGCTGACCTGCAGTAACAATGCCGAAGCGGGCGAGGAAGAAAATCAGCATCGGCATCTCGAATACCAGTCCCATGCCGAGGAGGATCTTCGACATCATCGAAAAATAGGCGCCGATAGTCACTACCTGCTTGAAACCTTCGCCGACTCCGAGCAGGAACTTCACCACCATCGGGAAGGCAACCAAATACCCGAAGTACCCGCCGGCCAGAAAGAACAGGGTGGTGAAGAAGAGGAACGGCAGGAAGAGTCTCCGCTCCCGTTTGTAGAGCCCCGGTCTGAGAAAGAACCAGAGCTGCGCCAGAAGCACCGGCGCAGAGACAAAAATGGCGGTCAGCAACGCCACCTTGACGTAGAGCATGAAAGGACCCGGCAAATCGGTAAAGGCGAGCTGCTCACCCTCCGGTACGGCGAGCAAAAAGGGTCTTTCGAGCCAGTGGAAGATCCGCGGTGCAAAGTACCAACTGCCGAGGAAGGCGACGAAGAGCGCGATGACGCTGTAAAGAATTCGGCGGCGAAGCTCGTCGAGATGGTCGAGCAGCGTCATCCGCGGGAGACCTTCCCCCAGCTCCTTGTCGATGTCGCCGTTCAGCTCCGGTTCCGGGGAACTCACGATCGGTCGGTCCCTTTGGTGTCGGCCGCCGGTTCAGTCGGTTGATCGAGGGACTCTTTGAGGGAACTCTTCAGATCGGAAATCCCGACGGGATCGGTGATGGTTTTCTTGATTTCCTTGAGGTCCTTTTCCACCTCACGAATCTCGTCCGCCGCGACCTCGTCCTCGATGGTCCTCTTGAACTCATTCGAAGCGCGCCGAAACTCCCCCATCGCGCGGCCGATGGATCGTCCAATCTGCGGCATTTTGCGCGGACCGAAGAGCAGCAACGCGACCACGAAGATCAAAATCAACTCGGGCATTCCCAGGGTTCCGAACACGAAGCCTCCCGGCGACAGTATACCTACAGGAGTTAGGAATTAGAAATTAGGAATGCCGGTCCGCACACCCTACGGAATTTCGGATTTCGGATTTCGGATTTCGGATTTGCCGCCCCCCAGCTTGAATCCT
>JAOZUP010000542.1 GCA_029938595.1 Thermoanaerobaculales bacterium
ACGCGGTTACTCCACCGGCATGGCGCAGCGGTTGAAGATCGCCCAGGCTCTGCTCCACAATCCGCCTCTGCTCTTCCTCGACGAGCCCGGCTCGAATCTCGATCCGTCCGGAAAGGACTGGCTTGAAGACTACGTTGGTGGACTTCGAGCGGCCGGGAAGACGATTGTGCTGGCGACCAATGACCGGCGCGAGATGGAGTGGGGGGTGCGCCATGTGGCGCTGGCTGGCTGAGGCGTTCGCGGTTGCAGCCAAGGATCTGCGGACGGAGTTCCGGACCCGGGTTGCGATTAACTCGCTCGGGCTCTTCGCCCTCACCGTGCTGGCCGCAGTGTCGTACACGGTCGGCCCCTACCGCATCGCCGCCGAGGACCGGCCCTTCCTTCTCGCGGTTCTATTGTGGATCGTGATCTTCTTTGCCGCCCTCGCCGGCCTCGATCGCAGCTTCGTCAAGGAGGAGGAGAGCCACACCGCGCCGCTGCTTCGCCTCGCGGCATCGCCGTCGGCGGTGTGGTTCGGCAAGCTGGTTTTCAACCTCCTGGTCATCTATATGTTGATGGCGATTCTGGTGCCGCTCTACTGCATTCTCATGGGGTACACAATCATGATGGTGTGGGAGTTCGTGCTCATTCTCGTCCTTGGGGGCTACGCTCTCGCCGTGATTACGACTATTGTCGCCGCGATCATCGCCCGCGCCCTGACCCGCGGCGCCCTGTTCTCGGTGCTTTCGCTGCCGCTGTTGCTGCCGTTGATGATCTTCTTGATCCAGGGCACGGCGGGCGTCGCCGAGGGAACGCCGGAGATCGTCTCTTCGACCGTACGTGCGGTACTCTCGATGGGCGGTATCATGACCATTGTTTCTGCGGCGTTGTTCCCCGTTGTGTGGTCCGATTAATGCAATATCCTGCCGCAACCGGTTGTTGGTCAGAGGACTGGGTTGCTCCGGGAAAATGCAGAGATGGAGTGGATCGTGCCGAAACCGGTATCTGAGATTCTCAAGTGGGTGCTCCTGGTATGGCTTGCGGGGGTCATCGTCGCGGCGTTCTTCTACGTGCAGCCGGCCGAAGGCTTCATTGGCGAATCCTCGCGAATCGTGTTCTTCCACGTGCCGATGGCGTGGGTGGCCGTGCTCGCCTTCCTTGTGTCCTGCGTGACCTCGGTGATGTACCTCCGGCGGCGAGACCCCAAAGACGACATTCGCGCGTCGGTCAGCGCCGGATTGGGGTTGCTCTTCGCGGTGCTCGCCACCACCACCGGCGCCGTATTCGCCAAGATCATGTGGGGGGCCTATTGGAACTGGGATCCGCGGCAGACCTCGATCACCATCCTGCTCCTGATCTATGCGGCCTACCTCGCACTGCGCGGGGCCATCGACGATCCCGAGAGGCGCGCCAGCTTGGCGGCCGTGTATGCGATCCTCGCGTTTGTGACGGTGCCGTTTCTGGTCTTCGTGGTGCCGCGGATTTACTGGTCTCTGCACCCGGACACCATCATTAACACCCGTGGCGCCAACGAGTTCGACTCGCGCTACACCCAAGTGCTGTTGGCCTCGCTGGTGGGATTTACTTACTTGTACGTATGGTTATATACTATCGGCTGCCGGATCGAGGAGATCCGGCAGCGGCGCCGGCAGGAGGTGCTGTAAATGTCTGACTTGATGGGTATCGCCGTGGTCACCCTGATGATCTGGGTCGGCCTTTTCGGATATGTCTATCGGCTCGACCGCAAGGTGAGCCGTTTGGAGGACTGAATGAGTGATTCACGACGCCAGCGTCGTATTTGGTATGCGGTCGGTTCCGTGTTGGTTGTGGCCTTTCTGGCCTACGGAACGACCTCGTTCAAGTCGAACCTGACGCCGTACGTCAGCTTCGCCGAGGCCGCCAACTCAGCACGCAAGGTCCAGGTTGCCGGCGGGTTGGTCGAGAACTCCACCGAGTATCTCGACGAGTCGCAGGAGCTACGTTTCACATTGGTCGAGGAGGACGGCGACACCATGGTCGTGCACTACGATGGGGTAAAACCGGGCAACTTCGAGGAGGCCGTGCAGATCGTCGCGGTCGGCAATTACGACAACGGCATCTTCCACGCCGAGCAGCTGCTGGTGAAGTGCCCCTCCAAATACCAGGGCGTCGAGGACGACGTCCGCACGTACGGATCCGAGACTTAATCCGGCGCCCCCCTGGGGCAGCCGTTTGCAACTGAACCCTCTCGCGATCGGATAGGAGAGTTTATGTATATCCCAGGAACCATCCTGATGTGGTTGGCCTTTCTCGCAGGCCTTGCGTCCACCGTGACCTACTGGTTGTCGATAAAGGCCCCCGAGCGGTGGCGCTCCCCGGCAAGGCAGAGCTACGTGCTGATGACTGCGGCGGTGGTGGTGGCGTCCGGCATCCTGATGTATCTGCTGGTCACGCACGACTACCGGCTGCACTACGTCTGGGCCTACTCCGACAACCTCCTGCCTCTGCACTATCTGATCTCCACCTTCTGGGGCGGACAGGAGGGCAGCTTCCTCTTGTGGATCTTCTGGGGGGCGTTGCTCGGTCTGCCGCTGATGTGGTTTGCCCGGGCGTACGAATCGCGGGTGATGGTGGTCTACAA
>JAOZUP010000135.1 GCA_029938595.1 Thermoanaerobaculales bacterium
TTGAATACAAACAGGAATGAAGGAGAAAGACCATGAAACGAATGATTCAGTTGATGGTGCCGGTGTGTGTGATCGCCGCGATGTTGGTACTGGCCGCAGGCAATGTGGCGGCGAGCGACCCCCAGAAGTTCACCGACAAGCAGATGAGGCTCGCTATCAAGGATGCCAACCATGGATATGAAGCGTTGGACAAGGTGGGTACGAAGCTCGAAAAGGGCAAGGAGAAGTCGGCCACGAATCATTTCGAGAATGCGATTGACGACTTCCAGCAGGCGCTGACTCATTTTGCCAAAGCTGTTGTGGGCAAGGACCAACAGGGCGCGATCGACGATATCAACTCTGGCGTCAATGCGCTCCAAAAGGCCCTGACGAGCCTGGAGAACGGCAAGACCGATAAAGCCCAGACGCAATACAACAAGGCCATCGGGTATTTCGACCAGGCAGAAGCGGTATTGAACTGAAGCCTTTTGAGAAAAGGAGGCATTGGGTCCCGATGAGTATTGATGCCAAACACCGCAGGACACTCGAAGAGCTGTTCGCCCACCCGATCTCGATGAACATCGACTTCTGGAAGGTCGTCAATCTGTTCAAAGACCTGGGCGCCGAGGTTGATGAGACCAAGAAGGACCATCTCAAGGTGAAGCTTCATGGGCAGGAAATGAGCTTTCCGATTCCACACAAAAAGAACATCGACAACAAACACGAGGTGGTAGCGATTCGGGACTTTCTCGAACAGACAGGGGTGACGCCGGAGTCTGAATGCTGAGCTTTTCCGCACTGCCAAGTGAAAGACCCAAAAGATAAAGGTGCTAAGATACGGCTTTCCCATTGTCGAAGAACTCCGACTGGAGTCAATCTGAAAGGAACATCGATGTATCGCTTGATCACGGCATTCGCAACGCTGGCGTTCGTCTTCTCAACAGTGATCGTGGCTCGTCCGGGGTTCGCGCAGGAGAGCGCCGCGGACGCAGACGCAACGGCGGCGGCGGCCGCCGCCAAAGCGGAGGCCAACGCCAACAACCCGCTCGCAAACATGATCGCCTTCAACATCCAGAACTACTACAGCGCCGAGCTCTACGGCACCGACGAGACTTCAAACACCGCCTGGCTGCGTTACGTCCAACCCTTCGGCAAGGTCCTGATGAGGGCTTCGCTGCCGATCAGCACGGTGCCGGTCGGTGGGGGCCAGGATCCGGTATCGGGCCTCGGTGATTTCAACGTCTTTTTTGCCTACCTCTTGTCCGATCCGTCATCGCCCAAGCAGTTCGGTATCGGCCCCCTGTTCGCGGTTCCGACCGCCACCGACGACGTCCTCGGCTCGGATGTGTGGCAGGCGGGGGCGGCGGCGGTCTACTTCAACGCCACCTCGTCGGTGGTTCAGTGGGGCGGGCTGGTGACCTACCAGACCGACTTTGCGGGCGACGGCGGCGACACCAGCCTGGCCGTGCTGCAGCCCTTCATTTTCATCCAGCTCGGCAAGGGGACGTACATGGGGAGCGGGCCGCTGTGGGTCTTCAACATCGAGGACAGCACCTACAACGTGCCTCTCGGCATTCGCCTCGGCAAGGTGGTCAAGAGTGGCCACACGGTCTTCAACATGTTCATCGAGCCCCAGTTCACGATCCTGCACAAAGGCGTCGGTCAGCCCTCGGTCCAGATCTTCACCGCGCTGAACATGCAGTTCCTGTCAAAGTAGCGTTTGGTTTGATCGTGCTCCACGACCGACAATTCCGAAACCGGGCGGGGATAAACCCCGCCCCTACAAGTCCCGCTGTGTTTTCGTCGGGGAGGCGCGGGAATTAATCCCTCTGCGCCACCAACCGTCGGGGCGGGGTTCACCCCCGCCCGCGCCCGTTGCAACCTTGCGGTTCGTTTCAAATCGCCAGCCTCTCCGCGAGCCTGTGCTTCAGCTCTTGCTTGGCCGCGTCGGCCTGCCGGTAGATCTCGTCCACCTTGTGATAGTGAAGCGTCCGGAAGTCGCTCAGCTGGGGGTTGATGTAGATATCCGGGGGGCGTGCCCTGAGCTCCTGCTCCACGATCGCCTGCTGCATGATCTGGACCGACCCGAAAACAGTGTCGAAGTACCCAGGGACCGATCCTCGTTCGGCCGCGCTGCCGCTGTTAATGTCGATGGCGATCACGACATCGCAAGATTCCGTGAGCACATCGTAGGGGACCGGGTTCACCGTTCCTCCGTCGATCAGCACCCGTCCGTCCAGTTCGACCGGGGAGAAGAGGCCCGGCAGGGCCATGCTGGCCTGGATGGCTGGTTTCAACGGTCCCGAGTCGAGGACGATGGCTTTGCGCTCCCAGAAGTCGGTGGCGACGACCGTGAGCGGTATGGCGAGCTCCTCGAACGTCTCGCACGATCGGTCCTCGCACAGTTCGGCCATGATCGACTCGCTCTTGATGAGACCACTGCGGCGAAAGTCGGGATCGATCATCCCAAGCCACTTGCTGATCTTCTTATCGGAAAACACACCCCGCACGGTGTCGCTCCTGGTGATCGCCAATCGCGCAATCTTGTCCTTGATTACCTGAGCCGACAGCCCCGAGGCGTATAGGGCCCCCATCACCGCGCCGATGCTGCAGCCGGCGATGCGGTGGGGAGTGATCCCGAGCTCGTCCAGGGCCTCCAGCATGGGGATGTGGGCCACCCCCTTGGCGCCGCCCGCGCCGAGGGCGATCCCGATCTTCGGCTGAGGTTTCCGGTTTGGATTCTCCGGGCCGTGGTCTGTGGAAGGCTGAGCCATGAACATTTTCCCCTTTGCCAACGGGCCTACGAGATCGTCGCGGCCAACGTCGCCAGCCCGCTGATCTCACCGGGATTCTACTGCGGACGCTATTGTGACAGGTACTACGTTGCCGAGTTGTTAGATCCTAAGTCTGCGGATTGTCAGCCGTTCCATAATACCTTCTGGGGATTTCGAGCCAATTCGCGGGAACCACAGAACACGTCTGGTACGATGCGGGGAACATACCAGGATGGCTGCGATGATCGCCTGGGGGAACAGACGGCAAGGAGACGAACGATGGAAGATCGGCAGACCCAACGCGATGAGCTGACCCGCCAACGGGACGAGATCGGGCGCCGCATCCGGCAGCTCGAGCACAGAGAACGGCGAGAAACCGGCGATGACCAAACCGACAATGCTCACGAGTGGGAGAACGCAGACGTTCGTGATGCCGAGCTCGCGGAAGCGATGGACGAGCTGCAAGGCATCGACGAGGCACTGAAACGAATCGCCCAGGGCACCTACGGAATCTGCGAACGCTGCGGTGAACCCATAGCCGAGGCCAGGCTCGAGGCCCTGCCGGCCGCCGTCCTGTGCATCGCGTGCGCTGAGGGTTAGGTTAAGAGTTAAGAGTTGAGAGTTTAGGGCCGCTCATGCCCAGCCGCGAAGCGGCGTCAGATTCTTAGCCTGGGGCGTGAGTGCTTGTCTCAAATCGTGCTCCTCGACGTAGCGCTACTGACTGCGTCGCCCAATTCGCGACAAACCCAGCGGATACTTGCGCTTCGCCGCCCTCGCTACGAAACCCAGTGAGAAGAGCGGGCTAATTCTTGGGGCTGGCGCTGATGGGTGGCGCCTAAACTCTAAAGTTGGGAATCGATTGGTAGCCATTTGAGAATGCCTACAATCGCCTTTTGTCCCGTTGTAGCGTATGGTTCCTTCTGCATCACCACATCGGGGCCGCCCTGCCCCCCGACCCAGTGCATGTTCTCACGACCGCCTTCGCGGGCGAACTCGACCTCAAAAGCGACCTTGTTCACATTCTCCTCGAACTTTTTCGCGGCCGCGCCGGCAATTTCGGGATCGTGGAAAATCAGCCCGATTTCGTTGTTAATATGCAGCGAGCGCTGATCAAAATTGAAGGAACCGACGAACATGATTTCACCATCGAATACCATGGTCTTGGCATGAAGGCTGGACTTCTTGAGCCCGGGCAGCCAGGTGAACGTCTTACCTTCCCTATCCTTTATCGACTCATCGAGCTCAAACAATCGGACGCCGCAACGCAATAGTTTTCGGCGGTACTTCGAATAGCCGGCGTGGACGGCCGACACATCGTTGGACGCCAATGAATTGGTGAGGATGCGCACTTCCACACCATCCTGGGCAAGCTTGCACAGGGCATCGGCGGCCTTGTGACCCGGCACGAAATACGGCGAGACGATATCGGCGGTCTTCTTCGCACCGATGATGTACGGGGCGAGTTGGGAGATGAGCAGCTCGTCGGTGCCGGCCTTTTTCAGATCCTCCTTCTGCGGTGAGTCGTGGATCACCCGTGCGTCGGACCAGCCGAAGGCGAGTGAGCCGTCCTTCAGACCCTTGGCCAGATCGGAGTCGGTCAATGCCTTGACGTAGTCCGAGGTGGATTGCTTCTTGTAGAACGCATCTTTCGCTGAACGAAGATCGGTCAGATCCTGGTCCGTGCCCGGGCGCACCAGGATCCCCACCGGGTAGGCGCGCTCGGCGTTCCAGTACGAGTCGAACTCGTCGGACACCTGGGCCACCGGCGGCCCGATGGCGAGAATGTCGATATCGGAGAACGCGACGTCGGTATCCGCATTAAAGTATTCATCGCCGATATTCCGGCCGCCCAAAACCGTTGCCTGGTTGTCCACCGTGAAGGATTTGGCGTGCATGCGGTAGTTGATATCTGTCGCTCGGATGACCGATTGAATCAGACGATTCCTTCCCCTTTTCCATGGGTTCCACAAGCGCACCTCGATCTCGGAATGCGCATCCAGGGCCACCCAGGTGTCCTCACCCTCGTTGCCGTAAATATCGTCGATCAGCATGCGCACCCGCACACCGCGATCCGCTGCCCGCAGCACCTCATATGTCAGCAGGCTACCCACTGTGTCCTGGTGGTACATGTAGTACTGAATGTCTAGGCTTTTCTCAGCCTTCCTGGCCAAAAGAACCCGGGCCGCGAAGGCGTCACGCCCATCCGGCAGCAGATAAACGCCCGTCTTACCGGGGTTTGCAGCCAGTTCGGTGGCGAATTCACGGCCCAGGGCCGTGACAACGCCGTCATCGATCACATAGGACTGGGAACGGTCGGAAATGTCAGGTAAACGGTATAGGAAGCCCATCAGCAAGTACCCCACAATAATAATGAACAGAAAATATCCGAGACGTTTTGCCCAGCGACGTTTTCGGTTTGGTTTTGACACCTCGATTTTCCTCCATCCCATAGTCCCGAGTTCATATTGACAGTTACCTTTTCCGTAACATCGATAGAGGCACCAGTCACGGCATCCCAATATAGTGGCAGGGTTGTTGGGTGGGTCAGAGGGTGCAATTCGTTCCCGCTTTCCTCTTTACCCTTACCACGGGTTGTACTGCACTCTGAGAAGGATGATGTTCGCCGACCCCTGGTTCTTGGGGTTGGCGTAGATGTAGTTGAGCTCGACCCGGGCGGTGGCGTTGATGTACCAGCTCAGGGCGGCGCTGAAGTCGGTGAGCTCGCCGCCCTCGACCAGCCCGTCGGTGAGGTCGACTCGGGACAACCGTCCGACGAGCTCCAACGCGCCCCCGTTCCTCTTCTTGAACGGGTTGCCCTTGGTGTACTTGGTCCGCGGGCGCAGCCGTTCGAAGGTGCCGCTGTTGGTGCGGTACGGCTTGCTCTCTCCGGTGAGAAACCACCCGACCTGGACGTAGGTCCCCTTGAAGGTAGGATTGTCGAGGGATTGGGCCGACACCTTGCTCCTGATGAACTCCGCCTGCAACCACATCGGTCCGCGCACGGCCGCGACCTCCAGACCCTGAAGCGTGTTGCCACTGGCCTCCATGTTGCCGGTATCCACGAGGTAGCCGACAAACCGGGCCTCAGGCCGCGACCGGTATTGTGTGTCGCCCCCGGTCGGTGACCTCGAGCTCAGCGACAGACCGACGTGGAGGAGGTCGCGCCCCTCGTTCCGGTACGCCAGCAGGTAGGTGCCGCGACCCGTCAGCGACAGCTGCGAGCTGCTGGCGCTGTTATCGTTACTCTGACCGACGGAGAAGATGCCGGCCGCCCATGTGAAGCGCCCCTTCGGGCCGGAGTCGTGGACCATCGCGCCGATGCTGGAACCGGGCGCAATTGTCTGAACCGGCAATGACCGCTCCATGAACCCAACGTTGTAGGAACCGGTCTGTCGCTCGAGGCTGAAGGGCTCGTTCATGAAGCCGACTCTGAGCTTGCCGAGGTAGTGACCCCACACCTCGAGGCCGCCTTCCGCGCCCTCGATCCAGGCATCGTTGAAGCCCCAGTCGGCACCAAAATTAAACCTGATGTTGAAGTTGAACTTCCGGATACGCCCGGCGGTATAGACCTCGAACCGGCGCACACTGAAGTCCGACCCGATGGGCAGGTAAAACTCCTCGTACTTGGCGTCGCCGCTGCCGGCAGTGCCGTCGAGCTGGAACCTGGCGCCGATCCTGAACTTGACCTTTCCATCGAACAGACTGTATCGAGTAAGGCCCCGTAGCCCGTTCGTAAAGTTCTTCCACTTCGATTTGACCGGCTGGTACTCAATCTCGTCAAGGTCGAATGGCGCATAGTCGGTGAAGGCCATGTCCCCGGGGTTGGTTTCGGCCTCGCTCTTTGGTATCGACTCATCGGCCGCCGAGGGCTCGGCGGACGGCTTCTCCGACGGTACCGCCGCGGTGTTCTCGATCTTCTCGTCGTCGACAGGGGGTGCCGGCGTCGGCGGCACGTCGCCCGCATCCTGCGGGACCGGCGTCGGCGTCGGCGTCGGCGCTACGGCCGTCGGCTCAGGCGACGGCGATGGGGCTGGGGTCACGACGGGCAACGGCCACGTGAGTGGGCTCTGCGCCCCGGCCGGCACCGCTACGACCGCCAATATCAACACGATCATCGGCAACATCACCCGCATCGTCCACAACCTCGCTACGGCTGCCGACGATGTCGTAGGTGTTTCCCCCATGCCGGTATCCTAACGCAGAATTCTCAGCCGTGGGTGCCGGGAACCACTCGCCGCACCAGGAGCCAGAGAAAGAACGGTGCGCCGAGAAACGCGGTGATAACTCCCACCGGCAGCTCGGCGGGAAAGAGCACGAGCCGGGCCACGGTGTCGCAGAGGACGAGGAATGCCCCGCCGAAGAGGGCCGAGGCGGGCAGCAGGAGGCGGTGGTGCGAGCCGACCAGGAAGCGACAGATGTGGGGCGCCATCATGCCCACGAAGCCGATCGGCCCGCACGCCGCAACCGCTCCGCCCACCATCACCGAGGTGGCGAGGAAGAGCCGGGTGCGGGTCCTCGCCACCGCCACCCCGCGGCTCGCCGCGATCTCCGGGCCGGTGGCGAGCAGATCGAGCTCGCGAGCGTAGCGGGCGACCGCCACCGCGCCCAGCACCACCACCGGAGTCATGTTGGCGAGGGTATAGAGATCGACCCCTCCGAGGCCGCCCATCAGCCATCGGATGATGCGGTAGGAGTCGCCCAGCGAAGCCGTGTACTGCACGAACAAGATGAGGCTGGAGAAGAAGAAGTTCATCGCCACTCCGGCCAATAGCAGCGCCGTGGACGAAATACCCGGCCGCAGGCGGGTGAGCACCCAGATCACACCGACCGCGAGCAGGGCGCCCGCAAACGCAGCCACCGAGTTGGTTGACAGCCCCCCGACCACCAACGACAGACCCAGGGAACTCGCCACTGCGACACCGAGCGAGGCGCCGCTGGCGACGCCGAGGGTGTAGGGGGTGGCCAGCGGATTGCGAAAGATCGCCTGGAACACGGCGCCCCCCAGCGCCAGCCCGGCGCCACCGACAAACGCGGCCAGGACCCGCGGCACGCGGATCTGCCAGAAGATGACGGCCGCCGGATCGGTGCCCCGCGGATCTGCCAACACCGACCAGGGCAGGACGTGCCCACCGACCAGGGGCATCACGACCACCACTGCCAGCGCGAGCGCACCGAGGAGGACGAGCCGGAGAGTCGGCCTCACGACCCGTTCCTCGCCGGCAGCACCAGCGGCAGACCACGATGGCCGCCTGAGATCAGCCGGAAATCAGCGTCGTAGATCGCCGCCAGAGCGTCGGCATCCAGGAGGTCCGCCGGTTTCCCGGTTGCAGCAACCTTCCCGTCCTTGAGGGCGAGCACTTCATCGGAGAAGGCGACGGTGCTATTGAGGTCGTGGGTCACCGCCACCACCGTCAGACCCTCGTCACGGTGCAAGCGGTCGAGCAGATCGAGGATCTTCACCTGGTGGCGGTAGTCGAGAAAGCTCGTGGGCTCGTCCAGCAGCAGGACCGAGCCGCCCTGAGCGAGAGCCGCGGCGATCGACGCACGCTGCCGTTCACCACCCGACAGCGAGGACATCGTGCGGTCGGCGAGCCCGGCCACCTCGGTCAGCTCCATGGATTCGACGACTGCTTCTGCGTCGGCCTCGGTGAGCGCCGCCCACGCGCCCAGGTGAGGGTACCGTCCCATTTCGACGTAGGAGCGCACGGTGAAATCGAGCGAGCCGGAGTCCGGCTGCGGCACGTAGCTGACGGTGCGCGCCAGCTCGCGACGCTCGTAGTCTCCGAGCGGGCGCCCGTCGATGATCACCCGGCCCGCCGACGGCTCGAGGATGCCGTCGAGACAGCGCAGAAGCGTCGATTTGCCGGCGCCGTTGGGCCCGATCACGGTGAGGAACTCGCCCCGACCGACCGTCATCGAAACATCCTTGAGAATCTCGGTCTCATCGAGCACGACGCACAGACCCTCGGTGATGATCGCTGGGTCGCTCATTCATTTATCCATTCGATTTCGGGGTGGAGAGCCCGCGCGATTCTCTCGACCATCTCGGGCAGCCGCGGCCCGGGCACCACCATGACGTCGCCTTCGAGGATGCTCACCCGGGCCTCGCGCACGACCCGCAGCTCGACGAGTTCTTGCCAGCCGGCCTGAATCTCGTCCAGGTCGATGCCTCGTTCCTCGACCCCGGCGATGACGTCGAGCACAACGTCCGGGTCGAGGGCCGCCAGCCCCTCGCGCGACAGCTCGGGGTAACGAGAGATGCCGCCCGCGACCGCGTTGACACCGCCCGCGACCGCGAGCACATCGTCGTAGAAAGTGTCGGGGCCCGCGACCCACACCCTTCGCACGACTCCGCCGCCGACATCATGGCCGACCACCACCACCGTCCGTGGACGGGGCACGCCGGCCACGAGCTCCGCGACCGAGGCCAGGCGTTCCTCGATCGAGGTCCGCAGCTCGGCCCCTCGCCCGGGAACGCCGCACGCTGCGGCGAGGACCGTGATCGACTGCAACACCCCGGCGACGTCGTGTTGGTCGACTCGCAGCGCTCGGATCCCC
>JAOZUP010000543.1 GCA_029938595.1 Thermoanaerobaculales bacterium
AGCTCCGAGATCACACCGATATCCGACGTCCGGGGTTCGGCTGATTACAAGCGTCTGTTGCTCGGTCAGTTGATCCTCGCCCACTTCAACGTTCTTTTCGACGTCGAGGAGGGCCTCGTGAAAGAAGCCACCGCATGAGCAACCGCGAGATCGCCCCCCACACCCGCGGTGAGTCGATGTTCGTCGGCGATCTCCCCGACCCGCCCGGGTTGCTCCACGCAGCAGTGTTGGCCTCGCCCGTCCCGCACGCACGAATTGTTCGTCTCGACACGACTCCAGCGGCTGAGATAGACGGCGTTGAGTGCGTCCTGACCGCCGCCGATATCCCGGGTGAGAACCAGATCGGCGGGATCGTTCACGACGAGCCGCTGCTCGCCGAAGGTGCAGTCCACTTCGTCGGCCAACCGATTGTCGTGACGATCGCCGACACCCCGCGCCGCGCCCGTGAGGCCGCACAGGCCATCGTCGTTGAGTACGACGAGCTCCCAGGGATATTCGACCCACGCCAGGCGGCGGCCGCTGGTTCGCTCATTGTCCCTTCCCGGACCTTCTCGTCCGGCAACGTGGATGAGGCATGGGCCTCATGCAAGGTCGTGGTCGAGGGACACGCCGAATCGGGCGGGCAGGAGCACCTCTACCTCGAGACCCAAGCCGCCCTGGTGGTCCCGCAGGAAGGTCGGCGGCTCAGGATCGTCTCATCCACCCAGGCGCCGACCGCGGTCCAGCGCATCGTCGCCAGGGTACTCGGGCTGTCGATGAATGACCTTGAGGTCGATGTGGCCCGGTTGGGCGGCGCTTTCGGCGGCAAGGAGGACCAGGCGACACCGTGGGCGGCGATCGCGGCCCTGGCGGCATCGATCCTCCGCCGCCCCGTCCGCATCACGCTGACTCGTGGCGAGGACAATCGGATGACCGGAAAGCGCCATCCGTACTCGTCTGACTTCAAGATCGGGCTCGACGCCGAAGGGCGGATCCTCGCCTACGAGGCCACCTACTACCAGAACGCCGGCGCCGCCGCCGACCTCTCACCCGCCATCCTCGAGCGCAGCCTCTTCCACGCCACCGGCAGCTACTTCGTCCCCAACGTCCGTGTTACTGGGCTGAGCTGCCGCACAAACCTGCCGCCGTTCACCGCATTTCGCGGTTTCGGAGCACCGCAGGCGATGTTCGTTATGGAGTCCGCCATCGTCAGAGCAGCCGAGGTCATGGGGATCCCGCCCAAGGTCATCCAACAAATGAACCTCATCGGCGAGGGCGACGCCTTTCCTTACGGCCAGCGCGCTCAGGAGGGTAACGCTCGACGGGCGTTCAACGAAGTGCTCGAGCGATACGACGTCGCCTCGCTCGAGAACGAGGTCGCGGAATTCAATCTCTCCCACACTCTGGTCAAGCGCGGCATCGCCATGATGCCGGTGTGCTTTGGGATCTCATTCACCAGCACCTTCCTCAACCAGGCCGCGGCCCTCGTCCACGTCTACACCGACGGCAGCGTCAGCATCAGCACCGGGGCGGTGGAGATGGGGCAGGGCGTCAACGCCAAGATGCTCAACGTTGCCGCCCATTCTCTCGGCGTTGATCCCGAACGCATCATCGTGGAAACCACCAACACCCTTCGCGTCGCCAATACCTCCCCCACCGCGGCCAGCTCAGGCGCCGACATGAACGGTCGTGCCACCGAGATCGCCTGTCGCTCGATCATCGAGCGACTGCGGAAAGTGGCCGCCGAGATTCTCGATACGACCGTCGATCAGATCACCATCGTTAACGACCGGGTGATGGCTGATGGCAAGACCAGCGAATTGAAGTGGGAGCGACTCGTCTCGGAGGCCTACCTCCGACGTGTCAGTCTGTCAACCCAGGCCCACTACGCAACCCCCAAGATCCACTTCGATCGAGAGACCGAAAAGGGCGAGCCATTTGCCTACCACGCCTACGGATCCGCCGTGGTGGAGGCGACCGTCGACTGCCTCCGCGGCACCTACACCATCGACCGGGTGGGGACCGTTCACGATGCCGGAAGGAGCCTCAATCCGCTCGTGGACATGGGTCAGCTCGAGGGCGGGCTGGTGCAGGGCATCGGATGGATGACCGTCGAAGAACTCCTCTTCGCCGACGGGCGCAACCTCACCGACACCCTCAGCACCTACAAGATCCCCGACATCCTCGGAGTCCCCGAAATCGAGGGGCACTTCCTCGAAGACGCGGACAACCCAAACGCCGTCATGCACTCCAAGGCCATCGGCGAACCGCCCTTCATGTACGGAATCGGCGCCTACTTCGCGATCCTCGACGCCATGAAGGCCTTCCGTCCCGACCGCAAGACGTTTTTCCACGCCCCGATGACCCCCGAGCGTGTCCTGATGTTCCTCCACGGCGATCGGCTGCAGGCCTCGACCGAAGAGATTGCCGAAGCAGCAACGGTCTTTCAGCGGTAGTGGCCCGAAAATCCACAGAGACACAGAGAACACAGAGCCAACCACATCGCAAACACGAAGACACAAAGACACGAAGAAATCACGAATCCCACCCAATCGCCCACGGAGAAACCGCAGATAACGCAGATAGACGCAGATGGTCCACAGGGATTCAACGCGTGG
>JAOZUP010000136.1:0-8870 GCA_029938595.1 Thermoanaerobaculales bacterium
CGTTAACGGTGTTAACCTGCATTTCTCACCAGCTTCCAGCTGCGGCCGTCGATGCGCCACACCCAACGGGGTTTTCTCGCCTCGGGGTGCTCGACGTACGGCAAGTACGCGCTCCGCGCCCCGCGAGGCCCGGCCGGGGCCCCCAGCGTCGTCCGTTGCGAGCGCCATGGCCCCGGATTCGAGGCGCCGCGACGACCGCGATGTCCCTCCATCGCCGAGGAGCGGCAACAACGGAGACGGGGCCATGCCGCCGCAACCCTTCAGGCCGATGGGGATCGCGGCC
The DNA here is from genome assembly GCA_029938595.1 of Thermoanaerobaculales bacterium. Lineage (GTDB taxonomy): Bacteria > Acidobacteriota > Thermoanaerobaculia > Thermoanaerobaculales > Sulfomarinibacteraceae > Sulfomarinibacter. The sequence goes on from JAOZUP010000136.1 coordinate 284, forward strand.
GATCTCTTCGTTGCTTGTCGTCGACGATGCTCGGGCATCGACTCCTCCTCGCGCCTTGACCTCGGCTCGCGAGACCCATCGGCGGATGGCACTGGGGGCCCCGGCTGGGCCTCTTGGTCGAAAACCCCGTTGGGCGCGGCACCTCGCCGCCCTCGCTATGAAACCCGGTGAAAAACGCAGGTTGACCGCCTTCATCGATCGAGCTCACCGGCGATGATGTTGAGACTTCCTAGGATGGCGATGGCGTCCGCGAGGAGGTGCCCCTCGAGCATGTGCGGGTATGCCTGGAAGATGGCGAAGCACGGAGGCCGCACCTTGATCCGGTAAGGATGGCCGGTGCCGTCCGACACCAGGTAGTAACCGAGTTCGCCGTTGGCGCCCTCTGTCGCCGAGTAACAAGCTCCCGCGGGCACCTTGATGCCGTCGTAGATCAGCTTGAAGTGCCAGATGAGCGCTTCCATCTCGGAGTACACCTTGGATTTCGGCGGCAGTGCCACGTGGTGATTGTCGGTGATCACAGGGCCGTCGGGGACGCGATCGATCGCCTGCTCGATGATCCGCAGGGACTGCCGCATCTCCTCGAGACGCACGAGATAGCGGGCGTAGCAATCACCGGTTGTTGCGACCGGAACGTCGAACTCGTAATTCTCGTAGCCGAGATAGGGTCGGACGCGGCGCAGGTCGTAGGGAACGCCGCAGGCCCGCAGGCACGGTCCCGTCCAACCCCACGCCACCGCCTCCTCCGCCGACAGAGCCCCGATGCCTTCGGTGCGGTCTCGGAAGATGCGGTTTCCGGTGATCAGCTTGTCCACGTCGTCGATGAACTTGGGGATGTACCCCAGCAGAAAACGGACCCGCTCTTCGAAATCGGCGGGGACGTCGTGGGCGAGGCCGCCGATGCGCGTATAGGAAACGGTCAGCCGGCCGCCGGCGCACGATTCCAGGAGCGAGTAGATTTCCTCTCGAGGCTGGAAAAAATACCAAAAGTTGGTCAGCGCACCGAGATCTACCAAATTGGCGCCGAGGCACACCGCGTGGTCCATGATGCGTGAGAACTCGGACAGGATGAGCCGCACCGCCTGGGCGCGCGGCGGCGCCTCGATGTCGAGCATCTGCTCGACGCCCAGGGCATAGCCGACGCCGTTGATCATGCTCGAGCAATAGTTGAGGCGGTCGGTGTACGGAATGATCTCGTTCCAGCCGTGAGTCTCGGACATCTTCTCGAAGCACCGGTGGAGATAACCGATCTCGCACTCGGCTCGGGTGATGACCTCGCCGTCAAGGCGCACTACTGTTCGGATGGTGCCGTGGGTCGCCGGGTGGGAGGGTCCGAGATTGAGGATCTGGGTTTCGAAATCGCCGCCGTTTTCCACAATCTCGGTCGCCCACTCGGGCACCATGGTTTCAGCCTCGGTCAGGATCCACCGCTGCTCCGGGTCGTAGTCCTTACGCAGGGCGTGCCCCTGAAACGCCTCGTGGGTCAAAATCCGACGGAGATTCGGGTGGCCGTCGAACCGGATGCCGAACAGGTCCCATGCCTCCCGCTCGAACCAGTCGGCCGCTTTCCAGATCCCATAGGCTGTCGGCACGTTCGGGTCATCCTCGGCGACCGGAACCTTGACCCGGAAGCGGTGGTCGGCCCCGAGGCTGGTCAGGTGGTAGACCACCTCGAATCGTTTATCGCGGTCGGGATAGTCCACCCCGCAAATGTCGAGCAGAAGATTGCAGTCGAGCTCCGGACGGTCACGGAGAGTTCGAAGTACCTCGATCACGCGGCTCCTGTCAGCGGTGATCTCCACGATTCCATCGGGTCCGACCTCGATCCCGAGCTTTTCAGGCTCAGGGAGCAGATCGGCCAGCTGAGCCTGGGCCGTCGTTTCAGGGTCTGAGACGGTCATACTGGGTTTCTCCACGCTGAATCAGATCCTGGAGTTTCATAACCCCCTCTATCAACGCCTCCGGCGTCGGCGGGCAGCCGGGAACATACACGTCGACCGGAATGAACTCATCGACCCCCTGGACCACGTGATAGGCGCGATAGAAGCCGCCGGTGCACGCGCACGCCCCCATGGAAATCACATACTTCGGTTCCGCCATTTGATCGTAAATTCGCTTGACCACCGGAGCCATCTTGTCGGTGATGGTACCGGCGACAATCATCATGTCCGACTGGCGCGGTGAAAAACGCACCACCTCGGCGCCGAAACGCGCGAGATCGTAGTGGGATGACACGGTCGACATGAACTCGATGGCGCAGCAGGCGGTACCAAAAGGCAGCGGCCACAGACTGTTCTTCCTCGCCCATGCGAGCATCGATTCGAGCCGTGTCGTGAGCAGCGCGGTGCTGCCGTCGGGTTGCCGCATTGCGCCTCCAGATGACGATCCTGCGAGGGCTCCGTCTGCGCATTATACGTGGTCCAGAAAAACGATGGACCGTGTCCTGTAGGAACCGTGAAATATCGATAAATATTGCATTTCAAGGCTTTGAGTGATATTTTTTTAGGGTGACGGCTGTGCTGGCCGTCACCGCGGACGGTGGACATTCCGGCCGCCCGACTCGCGACGGCGGCCGGTGCGCTAGGTCAAGGAGAGGATCGATGGACAAGAAACTATTTGTGGGGAACCTGGACTACAGCGTTGGCGATGACGATCTCGAGGCCCTGTTCGCCGAACACGGCACGGTGGTGAGTGCGGTAGTCATCCGTGACGGCGAAACCGGGCGCTCGCGAGGCTTTGGTTTTGTCGAAATGGAGACCAACGAGATGGCCCAGGCCGCTGTAGGCGCGATCGACGGTTCCGAGATGGAGGGCCGGCGCATCCGGGTCAATCACACTCAGTCGAAGACAGACTACCAGCGGCGTTCGGATTTCGGTGAGCGCTGGTAGCGGGAGGGCGCGTCCGAAAAACCCCGCTTGCGCGGGGTTTTTTGCTGTTAGCTGAGGCTCTAGCAATATTCATGGTTTCGCGGGGGCGGGTATAAAACCCGCCCCTACGATTTTTCAAAACACACCGTAGGGGAGGGTTTTACACCCTCCCCATCAAACCTAGAAATTGTAGGATAATCCCCCTGCAAGCTGATATCCCGACAGATCGATGGTTCCAAAGCCTGCAAAATCCCGATTGAGCTCATCCTCCGCCCACCGGTAGCGACCCTCGAAGAAGAAGCTCCACCTGCCGCCAAGGCGGATGTCGAGACCAGCGAGGGCAAAAGCCTCCCACGTCGTACTGTCGGCCCGATACGAGGCGAAGATGATCGGCAGCTCGGAGTGGCCAAAATCGATGAACGACCCCTCCTCCCTCAGCTGCCACCACAGCAATCCAAGGCCGGCACCGAGGTAGGGGCGCACCGTATGGCGGCCGAACTGGACCATGTATGCGGCGGTGAGGTCGGTGAGCCAAAGAGTGGTGAGGTGGGAGATGTCCCGACCATCTGCGTCCACCCAGTCGAGATATGCCTGGGTCGCTTTCCCGTCGTAGAAGCTCGCGCCGAAGAGGAGACCTCCATTGCGGGAGGTTCGCCACAGGTAGTCGGCACCGAAGACGAAGTCCTCGAAGTCGGACGGGGACCCGGTGAAGGCGTCGAAGCTCTCGTCCCAGTACTGCGAGTCTGCAATCGGTTCGAAGAGACCGAGATAGAAACGGAAGGCGCCAAAATCGCCCGGCTGCCAGTTGCCCTGCGCCTCGGCTGTGAGGGCGCCCAGAGCCAAGAAAACAGCGACCACTGCGAGGACGCGGCTTCGTTGGATTTTCATGTGACCTCCTTCTGCCCGGCGTCGCGCCGACTGCCAGACTCAAACCTCATACATAGCAACATCGGTGCCACGACTTAAACCGCGGTTTTCGGCCTCCAAGGAGCAGCCAGCGTCCCGAATCGACCTCGATGTGACCTCCGTGGGCGACACATTGCAGGGTGCAGGGCTCAATCGCTATCGCTATCGGAATCGCTATCGCTATCGATATGGACGCCGCCGATCTGAGGTTTCGATACCGATACCGATAGCGATTGCGATAGCGACGGACAGATTGGATGCCACCACGATCCCTGAACCCTGAACCCAGTAAGATGTGCGCCGGAGGTTTTCATGATCGAAACGACCATCCACGGTGAAATTCACGAGCTCCGGATGAACCGGCCACCCGTCAACGCACTCTCTCCAGACCTGTTGCGAGCCATCTCGGAAGGGGTTCGCGAGGCGCCCGGGCGCGGTGCGAGGGCTGTGATCCTGTCCGGTAGGGAGGGGATGTTTTCCGCCGGCCTCGACGTTCCGGTCCTCCTGGAGCTGGACCGGGAGGCGTTGGGAGATGCGATGGAGGCTTTCTTCGGCGCCATGGAGGCCCTGGCGGACTCGGCGGTTCCGGTGGCGGCGGCGCTCACCGGCCACAGCCCTGCGGGCGGCGCCATTCTCGCCCTCTTCTGCGACTGGCGGGTCATGGCCGAGGGACCGTTCACGATCGGCTTCAACGAGGTTCGCGTCGGCATCCCGATGCCGGAGGTCGTAGTGGCCTTGGCGCGGCGGACGGTAGGGCCGCGAATGGCTGAAAAGCTGTGCGTTTCCGGCCGGCTGCTGGAGCCCCCTGAGGCATTGGAGGTCGGTCTCGTCGACGAGCTTGCCGCGGTCGAGGATGTCGTAGAAGCGGCCCGTCTTTGGTGTGAGAGCACCCTCGCACCATCGGCCTTCGCAGTCGACGAGACGCGGAGGAGAACGCGGAGCGACCTCGTCGAGTTCGTCCGGAAATACCGGGTGGGTGACGAACAACGCTTGAGTGACGAGTGGTTCCGACCCGAGCTCCAGGCCACGTTGCGCGAGCTGGTGGCTCGCTTGAAGGGCGGAGGAAGTGAGGAAGTGAGGAGGTGAGGAGGTGAGGAGTGAAGCGCGCCGGCCTAACTCCCTAACCCCCTAACCTCATAACCCCCTAACCCTAAACGGCTATCAGCCAAAAGCTCCGATATGAGCTACAATGCGCGAGCCTTTCGTCGCTCGGAAGAACTATGACCATGGAGGAATCGCGTGAAAATCCCTTCGCTCGTCCTGAAGCAGCTTTACACCTATGGGAGCCTGGAGAACACGCCCGACGGGGTGGTTTTCGGGCTCAAGAACCGCCTCAGTGATTCGGTCTTCACCGGGATCCTGGAGATCAAGGTTGACAAGCGAGTGGTCCCGCTCGACCAGCTTGTGCTCACGATGGGCGAGAAGACGTTTGTTCCCTCGGAGGTCAGCGCCGACAGTCCGATCGCCTTCCCATTGGCGAAGATCATGTCGATTCTCTGGAAGGGCGAGAGCCTCGATATTGGCAAGCACAGTATTGCCGTTAAGTTCGAGGCCAGTCCGTTCGGCAAGCTCGCGTTCACGGTCAAGGACTCCATTCGCGAGACCAAGGAGGAGCGGGTCAAGGTTCCGTACGACAGCGAGGACGATCTCAGCGCGGAGATCATCAAGGAGCGGCAGGATTTTGCACGTTCGTTCTCGGGCGCCGACCTCAAGAACATTGCCAGCTACTCGTTCGACGCGTCGGTCACCAAGGGCAATATTGAGGGCTTTGTAGGGGTCGCACAGGTGCCGATCGGGCTTGCCGGACCGATCAAGGTCAATGGCGAGTACGCAAAGGGGGAGTTCGTGGTGCCGATGGCGACCACCGAGGGTACGCTGGTGGCCTCGTACAACCGCGGCATCAAGGTGATCAACCTTTCCGGTGGGGTGACGTGCACTGTGTCGGACGACCGCATGCAGCGGGCGCCGGTGTTTGTCTTCGCCTCGGCGCGCGAGGCGCGTGGATTCCGCGATTGGGTGCTCGAGCATATGACTGAGATCGCCGAGGCGGCGGAAGCGACCTCGAGCGTTGCCAAGCTACTCGACATCGACATCTTCCTCGCGAGCCGCTTCGCGTACCTCCGCTTCAATTACTTTACCGGCGACGCAGCGGGGCAGAACATGGTCGGCCGCGCGACCTTTGCCGCCTGCTCGTGGATTCTGGACACCGCCGACCATATTGAGCGGTTTTACCTCGAGTCGAATTTGGCGACCGACAAGAAGCACTCGCAGATCAACATCATGCGCACCCGCGGCAAGCGTGTCATCGCCGAGGCGGTCGTGAGCCGGGACGTGCTCGTGCAGCACATGCGGGTGGAGCCGGAGAGCCTCCAGTACCACTCCCAGATAGCGAACGTCGGCTCTTTTCTCTCGGGAGCCAACAATAACGGCGCCCACTCGCCGAACGGGATCACGGCGATGTTCATCGCCACCGGGCAGGACGTGGCCAACGTTTCGGAGTCGTCCGCGGGAATCCTCTTCACCGAGCTCACCTCAGACGGCGACCTCTACATGTCGCTCACCATCCCATCGCTGATCGTGGCGACCTTTGGCGGCGGCACCGCGCTGCCGACCCAACGCGAGAGCCTCGAGCTCATGGGTTGCGTCGGCAAGAACAAGGTCAAGAAGCTGGCCGAGATCATCGCCGGCGTCGCGCTCGCTGGTGAGATCTCTCTGGGTTCGGCGATCTCCTCGCTCGACTGGGTGTCAAGCCACGAGAAGTACGGTCGCAACCGCTAGGCCGGTCTTCTTGCCGGGTTTCGTAGCGAGGGCGGCGAAGGGTAGTCAGATGTTGGGGTTTTTGCGAATTGGGCGACGCAGGCGTAGTCAAACTACTCCGAGGAGCACAATTTGTGAAAAACACGACAGATGGCTGCCATTCGCCGCCCGCAGTAGACACCCGGTGAGAAGGGCGGGCTAAACAAATGTCTGACGGGACCCCGTCGCCGGGCGCCGATCCTGAGGTTCGAGTACGAGAACCGAGAAGGAGGGCGGGCCGGCGCGCCTACATCAACATCCCCGGTCTCGCGCGACGGGGCCGCACCACCGTCCGCCAGGTCATGTCGCTGCTGCTCGGTGGATACGTCGCCTCGGTGGAGGCGAGCCGCCGACGCGGCGGGAGAGGCATCTTCTTCCGTATGCGGGCGATGCTGGCGTGGGTCTTCCGCCGCTTCCTCGACCCCGAAATCACCGACCAACCGTTTCCAGTCCAGCTCCGGCGCCGGCTGGAGATCCTCGGGCCGACCTATGTCAAGCTCGGTCAGATCTTGAGCCTGCGTCAGGACATCCTCCCCGAATCGGTGACCAGCGAGCTGCGCAGCTTGTTGGGAGACCTACCGCCGGTGCCTTTCGAGGTCATTCGGGAGACGGTGGAGTCCGATCTCGGCAAGCCGATCGACGAGCTCTTCGCCGAGATCGATCCCCAGCCCCTTGGCTCGGCGTCCATCGCGCAGAGCCACTGGGCGCGGCTGGCCGCCGGCGATCAGGTGATCCTCAAGGTCGTCAAACCCGGGATCCGCGACCTCCTCTACCGTGATGCCACGCTGCTCAGAACCACCGCCCGCTTCCTCCAGCTCATCATCCCTCGCTACCAACCCCGCCGGGTGATTGATGAGTTTTGTGAGTACACCCTGCGTGAAGTCGAAATGACGCTGGAAGCGGAGAACGCGGAGACCTTTGCCGTCAACTTCGCGGACATGCCCGACGTGGTCTTCCCGAGGATTTACCGCGAGTACTCGGCCGACAACGTTTTGTGCATGGCGTATCTGGATGGGGTGCGGCCGGACGATCCTGTCGTACGCTCGATGCCGCTGGAAGAGCGCGAGCGGTTTATCAACCTCGGCGCCGAGGCGATCATCCGAATGCTCTATCAGGACGGTTTCTTCCACGCCGATCTCCACCCCGCCAACCTGCTGATGCTTCGGGACACCAAGGTCGGTTTCCTCGATCTCGGGATGGTCGGCCGCTTCGACCCGGAAGTGCGCCACAACATGCTCGAGCTCTTCTACGCGTTGGTGATGCAGGATTACGAGGGCGCGGGGCGCCACCTCGCGGCGGTGTCGCAGACCGAGCCGCGGTCGGACGTGCCGGGCTTCCGCCGTGCGGTCAAGGAGGTCGCCCGAAGGTGGCGAACAGACTCACGATTCGAGGAGTTCTCACTCGCCCTGCTCATCCTCGAATGTATTCAACTTGGCGCCCGCTACCGCCTCTACTTCCCGGTCGAGATGGTGCTCATGGTCAAGGCCCTCGTCACCTACGAGGGGGTGGGCTACCTGCTCGATCCGGATATCAATATCCCCAAGATCTCAGAGCGATTCGTCGGCCGGATATTACGCCAGGAGTACTCCCCCGCGCGTCTGTACCGCGAGGGCCTGCGGGTCGCGCCGGATCTTTTCGACGCGGTTCTAAAGCTGCCGCTCCTCGTCTCGGAGGGCATCGGAGCCCTCGAGGAGCGGACGCGGCGGCGGCCGCAACGGCCGCTCACCGGGGTGAGGGCGACGCTGTACGGCGGCGCCTGTCTCGTGGCGGGCGCGATTCTGATCGGTCTCGACGGTCCGTGGCCGCTGGCGGCGATTTTCCTGATCATCGGCGTCCTCCTGCCCCTTCGGCGGGGCGACTAATCGCAAGTTCTCAGTTCTCAATTCTTAGGTCTCAATTTCGGTCCGAGTCGTCGCTGTCACTTCCGGGCGAGAGGTTGCTGACTTCGAAGCGACCCGTTTCCCATCACGCTTCCCGAGAGGATGCCAGGCACGCCGCGCGATCCGTATTCAACGCGCTTC
>JAOZUP010000136.1:8880-9287 GCA_029938595.1 Thermoanaerobaculales bacterium
CGGTTTGAGGACAACATCAAGCCGGGATGCCAGGCACCTCCAATGAACGCGCCCTCCCCGCGCTTTGACGAGCCACGATGATCACAACCCGAAACCCAACTGATCCAGGGGACGGCGTCCGTAACTCAAAACTCAAAACTCAAAACTAAGAACTGATTCAGGGTGGACATTGAGAATTGAGAATTCAAAATTGAGAGTTCTTCGTGCCTTATTCTTGCCACAATCTGCCTTGGAATTGCCTTGTTTGCTCATCGAGTGACCCGAATCACCGGCTGTTATGGAATAGAGAGTGAATCGGCGTCGGCGTTTTGGCTTCTGGCCGATTCTGGTTTAACATGCTGCGCGGGGCCAGAGTTCTCGCAGATCAACGGGGGGCGAAAAGGTGAACGAGATCGAAACCCAAAACA
>JAOZUP010000137.1 GCA_029938595.1 Thermoanaerobaculales bacterium
TGCGGGCTAACGGTCCAAGTCACCCGCGAGATAGCTCTTGATCACCGAGTGGGGCGAGTCGTTCGGCGCTCCGGCGATGATGCGGATGTTGCTTTCCATCAGATCGGTCTTCATTCCCGGTCTGACCTCGACTGCGATGACAAGGTCAACCGCCTGCCCGGCGAGCCATGCCGGGAGGCGGCCCAGCCACTCTGCATCCGGCTCTGCTCGGCACGAGTCGAGGATCCGGTTCTCCGTCAGGTCGACGTCGACGATCGTGAACCGCTCGCAATCGTCAAACAGTTCCGCTACGCGGCCCTCGGCTAACGGCATGGCGATCTTCATGATTTTCTCCCTTGGGCGGCATCTCAGTGCTTGCCGTTGAGGATCGTCTCGACCTCCTCTCGGTCGACGTCGATCATGTACTGGATTCCGCTGATTTCAGTGGCCTCTCGCGTGAGGCTGGCGAGATCGTCTCGGGTGATGTGCTCGACTCCGAACTTCCTCGAACCGCACATCAGCTGGCGCAGACCCTGCGCGAGGCGTTCGTAGTAGGTGTAGAGGCCGATTGCACCGGTCGGAAGCTCTTCGAACGCATCGTCTCCCACCAACTCCCGCAGGTCGCCCGATGTTACGAAGATTTCATCTCTGGTCCGTCCGAATCGTTCCACGTACACCGGCACCTGACCCTCTTCGATGGTGCGACCGATTGTCTTGCCCACCATGGCCGCGGCGATCGGTGAGCGAGCCATGCCGATCAGCTTGACGAATGGTGCCCCAAGAGCCAGACCCTTGAAGATTTGGTCCTCGAATACGAATCCGCCGGCGAGGGCCAGTGCTGGCACCGGCCGTCCTGCGTCCGCCAGCCGTTTTGCGAAGTTGTAGAGGAGGGAGTGCAGCTCGACGGGTGGCATTCCCCATTCGTTCATCATGTGCCAGGGGCTCATCCCGGTGCCTCCGCCCGCGCCGTCGACCGTCAGCAGGTCGATCCCGTACTTGGAGGACCAGGCGACGGCCCGCGCGAGGTCGGCCGGTCGGTAGGCGCCGGTCTTGAGGGTGACGTACTTCGCGCCGGCCGCGCGAAGCTCCTCCGCCCTCTTCGCGAACGCCTCCTCCTCGACCATGCCGACCCGGGAGTGGCGCTCGAACTCGCGGAAGGTTCCACGCTCGAAGGCCTTGATCACGCCTTCGTCGGTCGGGTCGGGCAGGACGATGTATCCCCGCCGGTACAGCTCCTGCGCCTTTTTCAGGTCTTTGATCTTGACCTCGCCGCCGATGTTCTTGGCGCCCTGGCCCCATTTCAGCTCCACGCACTCCACGCCGAGCTCCCGGATCGCGTACTCCTGGGCCCCCAACCGGGTGTCCTCGACATTGGCCTGGACGATGATCGCGCCCCAGCCGTCGATCTGGTTGTCTTGATAGAGCTTGACCCTGCGCTTGAGATCCACGGTGTCCGTTACCCGGCCGTTCTCGATCCTCGCCTCCATGTCCATCCCGACCACGTTCTCGCCGATGGTCAGGCCGGTGCCGGCGAGGGCGGAGCCGATCGCGAGACCCTCCCAGTTGTTCTTGGCGATGTCGGTGGAACCGATCCCCGGGATGATCCACGGGTAGCGGAACTTCAGGCCGCCGTCGTGACCGAAACGGACCTCCAGATCGACGGCCGGAAAGATTGCCTTGTCGCTGTCGGCCTCGATGCCGTGGGCGCCCACCGCCGTTCCCATGATGTTGAAGTGCGAGTAGTCGACCGGATAGGCCTTCTCGCTGGCGGTGGTGATGACACCAAATGGCTGAGGGTAGATCACCTCGTGACCACGGTACGCCGACTTGCCGATCTCGCACATGCCGATGCATCCGTCCACGCAGGTGACGCACATGCCCGACGCGGGAACGATCGAATCCTCGGTGCGGTTCTTGGTCAAGGTGGCGGCGGTGGCGTTGGTTCTGGACAGGGACATAGTTTCTCCTCCCTCAGTCTTTCTTGATTTCACAGGCAACACATGGCTGCATGTAACACATCATGTCGTCGAACTGCGGCTTGTCGACACAGGGCGGCGCCAGGTTGGCGCAGCCTCCGCAGATAGCCTTCTCGGGCTCGTTGTAGGTGCACCGCAGCTCACAAACCGGACACACGTACATGCACGCGCCACAGAGCCGACAGACCTCGGAGTTACTGTCGAAGGGCGTGCCGATGCTGCGGTCTTGGCCGCGTCCGGTGAAACCGATGGCGCCGGCCACCATCTGTTCTGCGCACATGCGGACACAGCGGCCGCACAGGATGCAGTCTTCGTTTTCCTGGCGGAATCGTTGTTGGCGAACGTTGAGCGCTGCGGCGATGTCTTGAATGGTCTTCGACTGCGGACACGAGGCGAGCAGCAGCTCGACGATCATCTTGCGCGCCCGCAGCACCCGCGCCGACGCAGTCCGCACCTTGAGCCCTTCCTCGGCCGGGTAGGTGCACGAAGTCACCAATCGCGAGTTTGGCGGGTCGCCGACCTCGACGACGCACAGACGGCAGGCGCCGTAGGGAGTGAGACCCTCCATGTGGCACAGGGTCGAGATTGGGAGGCCGAGGAACTGGGCGGCCTCGAGAAGGGTGGTGCCCCGGTCCACCGACACGTCGATGCCGTTGATCTTCAGGTTGATCATTCTGCATGTCCTCCAGCCGCCCGGACATCCGGCGCCGTGCGCTCGACGAACTCGAGATCGCAGCGAAGGCAGCGGCGGGCCTCCCTTGTTGCCTCCTGCATCGACAGCCCGACCTCGACCTCGGCGAAATTCCGTTTGCGCCACTCGATCGAGGCGCGTGGCGTCTCGACGCGGTCGTCAGGCGCTTCCTCGGGGTCGACCTCGACCGGATCGAGATGTACCGTGGGCATCAGTGATTTCACGGGCTGTACCAGCTCTTCACCCCTGACGAAGTGATCGATCATGACCGCCGCCTTTTTGCCGTCGGCGATGGCGTCGATGATGGTGTTGGGTCCGGTAACCACGTCGCCGGCGGCGAAGACCCCGGACCGGCTCGTGAGCAAGGTCCTGGCATCAGCCTTGACCGTGTTCCAGTCGGTCACCTCGATGCCGCCCGAGCGGGCCGGAGTGATGCTGTCCACCCCCGAGTCCTCGCTGATCGCCACGATCAGCGTGTCGAGCTCGATGACATGCTCGCTTCCCTCAATACGTACGGGTCGCCGGCGGCCGCTGGAGTCGGGCTCCCCGAGACTATTCCGTACGCATCCCAGGTGGGAGAAGAGACCGCTGGTGGTCTTGATCTCGGTCGGGCTGACGAGGGTCTCGATGGTGACGCCCTCCTCGATCGCCGCCTCGACCTCCTCCTCGAAGGCCGGCATTTCGGCCCGCGTGCGGCGGTAGAGGATGGTAACGCTTTCCACGTCGCGTTGGCGGAGGGCCGTCCGTGCCGCGTCGATGGCCGAGTTGCCGCCGCCGATGACGCCGACCCGTCCTTTGGCAAGCTGCTCGGATTTCAGGTTAAACGCCTTGAGAAACTCGATCGAAGGGTAGACACCGGGGACGTCCTCGTTATCGAGCCCGAGGGGTCGGCTCTTGTGGGCCCCGAGGGCCAGCAGGACGGCGCTGAATCCGTCATCGAAGAGTCCGTCCACGGTGATGTCATCGCCGAGGGAGGTGTTGCAGACGACGGTGATGTTGTCGTCGAGCAGGGAGTCGATCTCCTTCTTGATCACGTCGCGCGGCAGACGGTACTCCGGTATGGCGCAGAACAGCATCCCTCCGGGTTCGGGCTCGGCCTCGAAGACGGTCACCCGGTAGCCCTCGAGCGAGAGGAAGTGGGCAGTCGTGAGGCCGGCGGGTCCTGCGCCGACGACAGCGACCTTGGGTGGTTCCCCTTCCTGCCACTCGTGTCGAACCGGTATGTAGACTGAAGGTTCAATGCGATCGGTGATGAAGCGTTTGAGCGCCCTGATGGCGATCGGGTCGCCGCCGCTGGTACCGGCGCGGCACCTCTGCTCGCAGGTGTGGTCGCAGGCACGGGCACACACCGATGGAAATGGATTGGCCTCGCGAATGACTCTATAGGCGTCTTCGTACTCGCCGCGAGCGATGTGGGCGACGTAACGCCAGGCCTCGGTCCCAACCGGACATGCCGCTTGGCACGGCGGCCCCACCAGGTCCTTACAGACGAAGGCATCGCACCGTTTGTCGACGATGTGCCTCTCGTACTCGTTGCGGAAATACCGCAAGGTGCTGAGGACCGGGTTGGCGGCCGACTGACCGAGGCCGCACATGGACGTGTCCCTGACGACGACGGCGAGCTCCTCGAGCAGCGTCAGCTGATCCAGCGTTCCGCGTCCCTCCGTGATGTCTTCCAGGATCTCGTGCATCCGCTGCGTTCCCTTGCGGCAGGTAAAGCACTTGCCGCACGACTCGTCCTTGAGAAAGCCCATGAAGTACTTGGCGACGTCGACCATGCAGGTGTCCTCGTCCATGACGATCATGCCGCCCGAACCCATGATCGACCCGGCCTCCCTGAGGCTGTCGAAGTCGACGGGAAGGTCGAAATGCTCGGCCGGGATGCACCCGCCCGAGGGGCCGCCGGTCTGCACGGCCTTGATCCGGGCCTTGCCCGGCGGGCCGCCGCCGATGTCGTGGACCACCTCGCCGATGGTCATCCCGAGCGGCACCTCGACGAGACCTGTGTCGCGGATCTTGCCGACCAGCGAGAAGATCTTGGTGCCGGTGTTTCCGGGCACGCCGACCTTGGCGTACTCGGCGGCCCCGCTATTGATGATGATCCGGATGTTGGCGAGGGTCTCGACGTTGTTGATACAGGTCGGAAAGCCGTCGATGCCCCGCTCGATGGGGTAGGGGGGGCGTTGTTTTGGCTCCCCCATGAACCCTTCTACCGACCGGATGAGGGCGGTCTCCTCGCCGCACACAAAAGCGCCTGCGCCCCTCACGATCTCAATCTCGAAGTCGTTCCCCGTGCCGAGAATGTCGTCACCGAGGAGACCGAGCTCGCGGGCTTGGCGGAGGGCGATCATCGTGTGCTTGATCGCCAGCGGGTACTCACCGCGCACATAAATGATGCCATGGGCAGCGCCGATCGCGATGCCGGCGATGATCATTCCTTCGAGGATTGAGTGTGGGTTGCCCTCGAGGAGGCTCCGATCCATATAGGCGCCGGGATCTCCCTCGTCGCAGTTGCAGACCACGAACTTGGGCTGATGATCATCGCCGGAAGCACGGGCGAGCTCCCACTTCCTCCCGGCCGGGAATCCCGCGCCTCCCCGGCCACGAAGGCCCGATGACTTGATCTCCTCTATGATCCACTCGGGGTCGGCCTTGGAGAGCACTTTCTCCAGGGCGGCGTAGCCGTCGCGTTCGAAGTAGTTGAAAATCCGGATCGGGTCCAGCATCTGATTGCTGCCGAGGATCGTGCGGGTCTGCTTCTTGAAGAACGGAATATCGCTCTGGCTGTGGAACTTGGTCCCGACCTGAGGCTCGGTGTAGATCAGGTCCTCCTCGACATAGCCACCGAGGACAGCCTCGATGACCCTGGGGACGTCCTCCATCTTCAGTTGCGGATACAGGTGTAGCTGAGGCTCGACGAGGATGAACGGTTCTACCTGGCAGAATCCGTGGCATCCAGTAATTCTCAGCTCAATTTTGTCACCGAGGTTCTCCTTGAGAATGTGACGCTTGATGATCCTCATGATGTCGTTGGCACCGCTCGCCTGTCCGCAGGTGCCGGCGCTCACGACGAGGGTGGGTGTCTCCGTCTTCAAATCCTTCTCAGCGGAAACGCGCTCGCGGAAGCCGATGAGGTCGTCGAGGGATTGGAGTTTTCTCATCGTGCGGCCTCCTACGCGCCCGATCCGCTGACGTCGAGCAGATGGCTGAAGCAGCCACGGCGCGAGCAGATCTGCACCATGCCTCCGCCACGAACGATGAGTGGGACCATCGGTGCGCCGCAGACCGGGCAGTCGGTGGCGCCGGCAAGCTCGGCGTGACAGGTCGGGCAGAAGATATTGAGGACCGTGTCTTCGGGGATCTCGTCCTCGGACTCGATGGTGAAGCTGCCGTAGAGCGACGAGAGCCGGAGCCAACCGTGCTTGCGGCCGAAGGAAATCGTGACTCGCACGGAGGGATGCCCTTCGATGGGGTGGTCGGGGTCCATCAGGCTGCGGTTGCATCGAGCGCAAAAGACCTCGACCGGGAAGACCCGCTCGTCGGTGGCGACCTCGACGAAATCGAGTCCCACCTGGGTCTTGCCGATGATTTCGCCGACCTGGCGCGTGTTGACCTGTGGAAAGTAGTGGCCGTCGACCACCACGATCGGCCCGAGCGCGCAGGCTCCGAGACAGTTCACGGTTTCCAGGGAGAACTCGCGATCCTCAGTGGTCTCACCGGGGTGGATACCGAGCTGCCGCTGGAACTCCTCAGCCACCGCCGGTGCGTTGCGGACGTGGCAGGCGGTGCCCACGCACACCGAGCACAGGTGCCTTCCCCTCGGCTCCAGCGTGAACGCCTTGTAGAAGGTAGCAACACCATAGATGTCCACGAGCGATCGCCCGGTGCGTTCGGCGACTAGCCGCAAGGCGCTCTCGGGGAGGAAGCCGTACTTTGCTTGGATGCCCTCGAGGATCGAGATGAGCCCACCGCGCTCGCCCCTGTGCTTGTCGATGATGCCGGCGACCAGGTCCGCACTCCACTCGCCCTCCTCGTAGAGGTCGCAGAAGAGGATAGGCGAGGCCTGCTTCGAGCGCTGCACGCAGCCCGGCAGGTGCTTGCACGTCAGACAGATCTCGCCCCCGGTCTGATCCCTGGGGTTTACCGTTTCAACATCTGAATGTTGTTCCATCTATCCTCCAGCTCCGGGATATTCATCAGGTATCGACAGTCTTTCTCCGGGGCGAAACGTCCCACTGGGGTAGAATGCTCCACTTGCCGGCCGCAGTAGACACCCGCTGAGAAGTGGGGGCCAGCCAAAGGCGCAGCGGAGAGCTCTGGGAATTGCTCAACAGTAGTCCTCGCAGTGCCAAACTCCGCTCATTGGCCGCTCCCTCCCGCATTCCTCGCGAAGGGCGCAACTCACACAGAGCCCGGCCGCCTCTATGTTTGCGGCGGTTGCGGGCTGCGACGTCATGTAACCGCTGCAGCGCTTCACCGGCTCGCGTCCCGGGCTGCAGAAGACACAGACATTGGCGAACTGACAGCTGACGCACAGATCCTGCACGGCGGTCTTTCGCCTCGTTCGCCGTGGCCCGGTCTTGACGACTTGCATCGGAGGGCCAATAAGCAACTCCGGTGCCAAATCTCAGCTAACGCCAGATATCTGCTTTTGAATCAGAACCTTGGCAGGGTTGTCAGTGGCTGCTGGGAATGGGTTTCCACGAAAAAGGTGGGGAAGTTTGCCCCGGGGGCAGCCCGCCCATCTCACCGGGTGTCTACTGCGGACGGCGAATCGCGGCGTCTCGCCGTGTTTGTTGCACATCGTGCTCCTCGAAGTAGCGCAACTACGACTGCGTCGCCCGATTCGCGACAAACCCGGCGGATACTTGCGCTTCCCCCTCCGGAGTTTCCGGATGGGAACGGGCTAGCCTTCGAGGCGCTTCAGCTTCTGACGCAGGGTTTTGCGATCGATGCCGAGGATCCGCGCAGCCTGGGTCTTGTTGCCGCCCACCAGAGCCAAGACGTTGCGGATGTGCTCTCTTTCGACCTCGGCGAGAGTCCGGTCGAGGCCGCGTTCGCCCGCGACGGTAAAACGCATGTACTTCGGAAGATGTGGCATCTTGATGGCCTCGCCGGGACTCATCACGACGAGCCGCTGCATGAGGTTCTCGAGTTCACGGACGTTCCCAGGCCAGGGGTACTGGAGAAGCGCCTCCTCCACTCGGCCGTTCAAATGTGGCGCGGGGAGGTCGTACTCGGATGCGAACTTGTCGATGAAATATCGGCTGAGCTGAACGATGTCTTCGGGGCGCTCACGCAGCGGCGGGGCGACGATGCTGATCACGTTGAGGCGAAAGAAGAGGTCCTCTCGGAACAGCCCCTTGGCGATCAAGGTTTGCAGGTCCTTGTTGGTGGCCGCGAGGACCCTGACGTCCATCTCCCTCGGTCGCGTCGAGCCGACCATGAAAACCTCGCCGTCCTGCAGCACACGGAGCAGCTTGACCTGCATGGCCAGGCTGGTCTCGGACACCTCGTCGAGAAGGATCGTGCCGCCGTCGGCAGTCTGGAAAAAACCGGCGCGCGACTCCGTGGCGCCGGTGAACGCGCCCTTCATATGTCCGAAGAGCTCGCTCTCCAACAGCCCTTCCGGGATGCCGCCGCAATTGACCGGCACGAAACGCGCCGAGGACCGCGGGCTGGAGTAGTGGATTGCCCGGGCAATGAGCTCCTTGCCGGTGCCGCTCTCGCCGCTTATGAGCACCGTTGCCGGTGTGGATGCAGCCTTGTGGATCGCGCGATAGACTTCCCGCATCGGTTCCGACCGGCCGAGGATTCCGTGAAAGCTCCCCGCCTCTTCATCGAGCAGGGGTTCATCCGGTCGATGCAGCCGCTGCCTGGCCAGGACCTTCTCCACGGCCGACAGCAGCTCCTCATCCGTGAAGGGCTTTGCCAGGTACTCGTCGGCACCGCTCTTGACCGCCTCGACAGCGCTGTCGATTGAGGGGTAGCCGGTGATCATGACGACCTGCGTGTCCTGGAAGTTCTCGCGGACGTGTCGTACCAGCTCGAGCCCGCCGATGCCGGGCATTTTCATATCGGTGATCACGAGGTCAACGGTCGCGCTCTCGAGCATCCGAATCGCCTCCGTGACGCTCGAGGCGGACCACACCAGGAACCCGCGATCCATGAGGTTTCGGACGATGACCTCCACCGTGGGGGGGGAATCGTCCACCACCAGGATTCGTTTACCGTCAGCCACCGGAGATCTCCTCATAATCCTCCTCTTGGACCGGGATCTCGACCTCGAAACAGGATCCCTGTCCAGGTCGGCTTTCGACGCTGATCTTCCCGCCGTGCGCGGAAACGATCCCGTGAGCCACCGCCAGCCCAAGGCCCGTGCCCTCGTTGACGTCCTTGGTTGTGAAGAATGGTAGAAAGACCCTTTTGCGCACATCGCCACTCATGCCAAGACCGGTGTCGGCAACGCTCAAAACCGCCACTGATTCGCGATGGCGGGTCGAAATCGTCAGCCGTCCCCCTTTGGGCATGGCCTGGATTGCGTTCACCACCAGGTTCACCAGCACCTGTTGGAGCTGCGAAGCGTCGGCGACGACGTCGGGGAGGA
>JAOZUP010000544.1:0-1031 GCA_029938595.1 Thermoanaerobaculales bacterium
CCGGGCCAATCGGCCCCGTGAGCAATTGGTCGCCGAACGCTGCGAAACCGTCGGCGCAGCCCACGGGTTTCTATTCTCCCCGCCGCCGTTGCCACCCGGCACACACCTGGCGCGAGTGCTTGCTTTTGATGGAGTTGGTGAGCAATCAACCGAAATCTCAAGCTGCACCATCGTACAGCCGCTACGAGGACCGACGATTCTGCCGGGCGACCTCGGGCGCGGAATTGCCGGTTTTGTCGGCGCTTGCAGTAGTGAACTCATCGGTGGCTGGGCCTGTGACCTCGGCGCCGATACCCACGTCATGGTCGAACTGCGATTCGGAAATGAGTTCGGTACGAATCAACGCCGGTTCTTTGTTGCCGATCAGGTGCGGGAACCCCTGGTCGCCGAAAGATGTGAAACCGCGGGTTCGGATCATGGGTTCTTGATTGTGCCGCCCTTGATGCCGCCTGGTGGGTATCAGGCGAAGATCTACGCGTATGACGGCGAGGGCTCCAACCCAGTCTTGCTGCGGGATTGCACGGTGTATTTTGATGAGGATTGAGCGAGACTATTCATCGCCCAACGAGCAGATCGATGACGGCGCGTAGAGGCCTGGCCCAACGCCAGCTGCGTGAGTCGTACACTGCATTAAGCTCGTGTGTGACCCGATCGAGTTCGGCCGATGTCCGTTTATGCTCGGCGTTGGCCCGATCGAGTTCGGCCAATGTCTGGTTCTGCTCGGCGTTGACCTGATCGAGTTCGGCCGATGTCCGGTTATGCTCGCCGTTGACCTGATCGAGTTCGCCTGTGACCCGTTCATACTCCACGGTGATACGGTCGAGTTCAATGGTAACCCGTTCATGCTCGGCAGGGAGAGTGCCGAGCCGGCAGTTCGCCCGTTCAAGTTCGCCGTGGAGCTTGAGCGTTTCTTCTTCGGTCTTTTGAGCCTTGTCGACGATCCGGGCGTGTTCCTGGGACAACTGGTCGAGTTTGAGTTGGATGGCTGCGAGCCGGCTTTCGTAACCCCTCTGGAGTTCTTCCACGCCGAG
>JAOZUP010000544.1:1041-2577 GCA_029938595.1 Thermoanaerobaculales bacterium
TCCGAGTTTTCTCGGCGTCATATTCCGTCAGTTCGTTCGGGTCTCTGAGGAACGACTGACCGGGGTTGAGCCCGTCGTAATGGGAGTGCCATCCCCGCTGGCGCTCCTCTTCTTTGAAACGCCCAAGCCGTTCCTTGAAAATCTTACGCTCGGCGTGGGCCTGGCTGCGCAGAGGGTAGTGTCGCAGCAAGAAGCGAAGGGGAAACAGCCGGCGCCCCGGGAAACTCACCTCGTGGCCTCCGCTCGATACGAGGTCCACAGGGCGGACCGTTCGCTGCCAGCACTGGATCCGGATTCGGTCGCGCGGATGGCCTGGCTGGTAGCGAGTGAAGGACTCACGCACATCCTGGCCGGGGCAAAAATCGTTGTGGGTCGGCCAGAAGTCGATCTGGGCGAAGTCGATGGCGTTGTAGCCGAGCCGGTCGACCATTGCGATACCCTCTGCCAGACTCATGCCCGGCCAAGGACTTTCTCGGAATTCGTCAGCGTCATGGTGTAGAAACCAGTCGGACTGCAACTCGGCGGCGAGTTCCTGCTTGCGGCGGAGAAGCCCTGCCCAGTCATATTGGCCGAGGTCTGTTTCGCCGAGAATTTCCAACGAGACCATCCCGGTTTTCGAAAATCGCATAACTTCCTCAGCGGTGTTGTCTTCCGACATGTTGTCGATGACATGGACTCGAATTCCTTGCTCGATCAGAGACCCGACAACTGCTCCGATGACGTCTCCCTCGTTGTAGGCCGCGATCACGGCGGTGATCACCAAATCTCGGGGTTCGTTCATGGTCTTGTTTGTCCTTCCTTGCTGCCGGCAGAACACTGCTTACGGAGTCGGTCTATTTCGTTGTACGCAACCGCCAGCGCGTCATGGGCCGAGCCGTAGCCCCGCCGCACGTCGTCGAGCTCGGTGTAGGTCTGCCCCAGCTCGTCTTCGATCTCGAGGCGCTTTTCGAGTGCCCGTCCCTGAACGCGCAACGATTCAACCAGGCTTTCATCCGTGCCTCTTGGTCCACGGTTACCCAGAAACTTCGCATAGAGACGACGATGATCTGCGGCGCTTTCATCCACTCCCGCGGCGCTTGCGAGGCGCGCCGCTCTGGCGAGAGTGTGGTAGTTGCGTGAATCGAGCGACAGGGGTTGTACGAAGTCGTGCCCGGCATCTTCCCCGAGAATCGACGTCGCCAGGGCCAGTCCCTCCTGGTGGCTGCGTTGGAGGTGCACGATCGTTTCGAGGACTATCTCTAGATCGAGCCGCGAAAGGATGAGCCCGCCCCCCGTTTGTTGTACCCGGCGTGCAGGTTCGCCCAGCGGACCGACGAGCACGGGAATACCGGCTTCCCATGCCTCCGACAGGACCCTGCTGAAGGTCTCTGGCCACGGCGAGAGAATGCAAACGAGATGAGGTTGGATTTTGCGCAGTCGCGTCACCGCCTCGGATGGTGAGTACCGGCCATGGAATACGACCCTATCCGCGTAGTACTGCTGCCACTCCGGCCACTCTTCCGGTCCGGATCCGAGAAAGTGTGACTCGATTCCGGC
>JAOZUP010000545.1 GCA_029938595.1 Thermoanaerobaculales bacterium
AAGAAGAACGAACGTCAACACAATTCTCATGGTCGCGCCTCCTCAAACGGTCTTCGTCAACAGGTTCGTTAGATGGGATTCTTACGAGTAAAGCAGCCCGGCTACGGCAGCACCAAATCGCAGTACCTGACTGTCACGGGTCGTCCATTCTCTAGAATCAACGCGATCTTGTTTATGCCGTCCCGTACGAGCGCTCGCGGACACGTAAAGCAGGCGTACTCACACGCCTCGCCCATGCCGGACTCGTAGGGGTGGGCGAGAGGCTTCTCACGGTAGTCGGTTGGTTCAAGGGTTGTGCCGTTGATTTTCACCATCCATCGACACTTTGAGGTGTCTTCGGCGGTCATGAGGCGGAAGATGCCGTCCCTCGATTGGTGTTCGGAAGGCGCCATGTCCAGCTCGAATGTGCGGGCGTCACCCTTTTCGAAGCGCGCAGGCAGTTGCCCCGTGGACTGAGTAAACCAGTTCTCCGCGAGGAAGTACCACTGGGGTTGCCTGGCAAGCCAATCGGGGTCAGCCAGGTGCCTGAGGACATGAAACGGCGGTTCGTTGAAGGGCCCGCGGCCGGGGACGCCGTGGTCGCGGTAGTAGACGAAGTTGAACAGGCTGATGCCGTCGATGCCACGGCGATACGCCACATGTGCCGTGGTCGTGTACTGCTGGTCCGTGGTCCGAATGAACAGGAAGTTGTCGCCGCCTGTCGTGGTGAGGCGCTGGCCAGTCATCGTGCAGTGGCACATCTCGAGGTAGAGCGCGACGTCGGGCACAAGCCGACGGATCTTGGCGACGTCGTGCGATTGGAACGTGAAGTAGGAAGGGGATAGATTGAGCATCTCCACGCCGGCGTCAACGATTGACGGGAGGTCAATGCCGATGTCAGCGTGCATGTCCAGCAGGCACGGGACGCGGGCGCATAGCCAACGGTGCTGGTTGGGCCTGGCAGTTCGGTCAAGCACGGCGCGCACGTCCGCCACGAACCGAGTGATAATCTCGACGCGTCTATCCAGGGGCACCTCTTCCTTGAAGAAGCTGGGGAAACGCATGAAGTCCAGCTCGAAACCGGCGAGGTCGTAGTTCTCGCAGATCTCCTCGATGAACGCGAACATGTGCTGGCGCACTTCGGAGACCGACCAGTCGAGCCCAGAGCCAACTGCCCCCAACCGCCATTCGGGATGCTCCACGTAGAACCGGCTGATCGAGTGGATGCCTCGCGTGTTGCCCGGCGTCTCAGCGTGATGGAGATGATGGGTGTCGTTCAGCCGCATCGAGATGAACGGCGTCTGATCAACTTTGTGGCACTGGTCGATGAAATCCTTGAATGGGTCGCCACCGTCGAGAACGTACTGATGCACGCCCGGGTAGCGCAGCTTGGCTGGATCGTTGCCGAAGTTCCGTGCCCACCACGCATGATGCTCGTTCAGCGTATACAGCTTGCTCGGCCACCATGGTACGGCACCGTGCGCTGGCTGGAGCATATGGACGCTTATACCCTCCGCTTCGCGCACGGAGGCGCGCAGGTGATCCGGATGAAACGGTTCGCCCTTCTTGTGCCAAGGGGTGACGATGGCAGTGTTCGTGAAGTCGTTGCTGTAGATCACCCTGAAGGGCGGCTTCCGGGGCCTGGTCCTCGAAGCTTGCTTCGCCAGGTCGGGGACGATTGTCTTGGCGTAAGCGAAGTTCTGCTGGATCTCGTCGTCCTTCAACGCCCGGTTATAAAGGCGAGCCAGCGCGACGGCGCCCACAAGTCCGTTAGGATTCCTGAGCGAGTTCGTTCCAACGGCAGGCAGGTTGATCAGCGCGTCCGGTGGCTGGTTGATTCGTCCTTCGTAGCTGCCGGAGCGACCTGACCGCGTTCGCGTCTGTTCCTCTCCATCAAGAAAGAACCGCACACGCCTACCGTCGAACGTACCGAGCGTGTGGTGCCATCCCTTGGCGACGCGCGTCTCCGACATGAGCGAATGCCACCGGCCATCTTCACCAAATATGCCGAATTCGAGAAACCCCAGATAGCCGTCCTGCTGCGGTGGCTCCCCGCGAATCTGCAGGAACCACTGGCGAGAATTTCCAGCAACAACCTTGGTCGCCTTGCGGACTTTCGGTGGATGTGTGGTGAGAACGAGTTGGAGGGAACCTCGCGTGCGGTCGACGCGGAAGACGGCTTCGAGGGTGAGACGCTCAGGATGAATAGGCATCTCGGCGACGACGGCACCCTCCCCGTGGAACTCGAGACGCGCAGGATCTGTTCCGCTGCTCACCCCACCCAAAAACGAGCCGTTGTTTTCCTGGCCGCTGTCGTCCGTCAATTGGCGAGCGTCCGCTGGGGTGGGTGACTTCCCTACCTCCCAATTCAGCACGAGGCCATCGCGGGTGGCCGCGTCGACTTGCCCTGCGACGATCGACGCAGCGGTCAACCAGAAGAAAGCGCCACATGTAGTCAGAATTGGCACGAACCACCTCACTGCAGCGACTCCAAAACGAGAGACAAGTGTCTGGTAGTAGCGTTTGGACATTGAGAGTAGGTGCGCTAGTCCGGCGATTCTTGGGCTCGCCGACCTCCGATCGCAACCTCAAA
>JAOZUP010000138.1 GCA_029938595.1 Thermoanaerobaculales bacterium
AGCTCGACGAGCTCTTCCTGCTGGTGGTGGTGGGTGAGTTCAACGCCGGCAAGAGCGCGCTGATCAACGCCCTCCTCGGCCAGGCGGTGCTCGCCGAAGGGGTGACGCCGACGACTTCCAAGATCCACCACATCGCCTGGGGCGAGGAGATCGAACGCGAACCGATGGGGGCAGTGGGCGAGCGGATCACCGCCCCGGTCGAGACCTTACGCCAACTGACCATCGTCGACACTCCCGGCACCAACGCCCTCGACCGAGCACACGAAGCCCTGACCACCGACTACGTGCCCCGCGCCGATCTGGTGCTCTTCGTGACCTCTGCGGACAGACCGCTGTCGGAGAGTGAGCGGGTCTTCCTCGAGACTATCCGACAATGGGGCAAGAAGGTCGCCATGGTGGTCAACAAGATCGATATTCTGCGCAGCGAAGACGAGGTGGCCGAGGTGGTCGACTACGTGTCATCGAACGCGAGCCGCTTGCTGGGCGCCGACCCCGAGGTCTTCCCGGTATCAGCCCTGCGCGCCGCCGAGGCCAAGGACGCCGAGGCGCGGGCGGCGAGCGGTTTGCCGGTGGTGGAAGCCTTCCTTCATGACACCCTCGACAGCGGCGAGTTGCTGCGGCTCAAACTTGGCAACCCGCTCGGCGTCGCAGCGCATCTGCTCAGCGGCGCGCTCGAAACTGTGGCGGGGCGGCTCGAGCTGCTGGGAGACGATCTTCGCACCATCGACGATATCGAACGTCAGACCGAGACCTGGACCTCCGACGTGCGCCGCGAGTTCGACCTTCGATTGTCCGACATCGACAACGTCCTCCACGGCATGGAGCGGAGGGGGGTCGATTTCTTCGACGACACCGTGCGCCTCACGCAACTACCCAAGCTCTTCGACAAGTCGGAGCTCACGAAGCGCTTCGAGGCCGAGGTTGTGGCCGACGCGCCAGAGGCCGTGGAGGCCAAGGTTGACTCGCTCATCGACTGGCTCGTGGACTCGGAGCTCGGCCACTGGCAGAACGTGGTCAACCACGTCAACCGCCGGGTCGGCAAGCATGCCGACCGCATGGTGGGGGAGGTCGGCGGCCGCTTCGAGACCGACCGCACGCGACTGCTCGAGACCGTGGGCCGTGCGGCCCGCGATGGGCTGGCGTCGTACGATCGCGCAGCCGAGGCCAGCCGGATGGCCGAGGATCTGCACCAGGCCGTCACCTCGACCGCCGTGCTCGAGGTGGGTGCTGTCGGTCTCGGTGCGGCCGTGGCGCTGGCGGCAAGCTCTACCGCAGCCGACATCACAGGGTTGACCGCGGCAGGGCTGATGGCGGCTCTGGGTCTCTTCGTCCTGCCCCACCGCAGGCGCCGGGCCAAGTCAGAGCTTAAACAGAAGATCGCCGCCCTTCGCTCCAATCTCATGGCCGCCCTCAACGGCCACTTCGAGGCCGAGTCGGAGCGAGGCCGCCGCCGCCTCGAAGGCACTATCGCGCCGTACACGAGGTTCGTGCGGTCGGAGTCGGAGCGCCTCGCCGGCGAACGCGATGCGCTGGCGGCCCTCTCAGAGCGCGTCGGCGAAATGACGGCGCGAGTCAACGTTTAACGTTCAAACGTTTTAACGTTTCGCGCCCAGCCCATTCGCGCGGAAAACTCTCAGCGCACCTCCGGCAGCGGCCTGCCGGGTGTCCACGGCACCCCGGCGGCCTCCATCTTTGCCTCGAGCGCCGGCAGATCGACGTCGATCAGAGTCCGCAGCTGAGCGTCGATCTCGAGGAACTCTTGGGCGGCGATCTCGAAGGCGCGGCGGTGAGTCGCGGTTGGGCCGTAGTCGGACTGCCCATCGGTAAATGAAGCCACCCGCAATCGCCCCGCCACAGTCGGCACACTCGGCTCGCCCATCGAGCTGCGGGAACGGTTCCCGGACAGTGCCTCGTCGACCTCATACAGCTGTTGCTTGAGCGCCGCGAGCTCGCTGTCGAGCGCGCCGGGCTCGGTCTTCGATCGCACCAGCGCCTTCTCGAGATTATCGATGATTTCAAACGTAAGGTCGATGACCTCGTCGGCTGCGGTAACCCCGCGCTGCAGCTCGGCGATTTCACCCATGAAGAGGGCGGTATCAGTCGGCGATGACCCCTCGAGAACCCCCTTGAAAACTCGCACCACCTCGAAGTCCACGGGACCGGCCAATTTCACGACCTGCCCATCGGTCCTTTTCGACAACGTGACCGAGTAGGTTCCGGGAGGCGCCATGATGCCGCTATCTCCGCGGTCGGGGCTACCGCCCCAACTGGCGGTCACCACCCTTTCGATGGCGCTGGTGGTCGGGTAGGTGAGATCCCAGGCGACGCGATGGAAACCAGCCTTGACTGGGCCTTTGATTGTGCGCACGACTTCGCCGTCGGCTTCGCGCACCGTCAGCAGGATGTCGGCCTTTGGTTGCCGCCGCTCGCGTTCGAGCGCGTCGTAGCCCGGGTACGCCGTGTCCTTCCACTCCTTCTCGAGCTTCTTCTCCACCTCTCGGCGCTCATCCTCGAGAGACTCAAAACCCTGTCCGAGGTGGTAGGTGAAGACCGCGCCGAAGGGTGGGTTGTCGGCAATGTAGTAGGCGCCTCCCTGCGAGGCCTGACCTGATTGACCGAGCGGGCGGCGCTGGATGTACCACGGAGCCGTGCGCACCGGGAAGAGGATGGCATCTTCCACCAAGGACGCTTCGTCGATCTCCCTGAGCGGTGTGTAGTCGTCGAGGACGTAGAATCCACGCCCGAAGGAAGCGCCGACGAGGTCGTTCTCACGCCGCTGGATCACGAGGTCGCGGAAGGAGATGGTGGGTACCCCGCCCAAGAGCTCGACCCACTTCGCGCCGCCGTCGACTGAGAAGAAGATCCCGAACTCGGTGGCTGCAAACAGCAGCTCCGGTTTGACGTGGTCCTGGACCAGTCGCCACACCAGGTGGCGGTCGGGCAGATCGCCGGCAATCGAACGCCAGCTGCGGCCGCGGTCGGCGGTCTTCACGAGATACGGTTTGAAGTCGCCGTACTTGTGATTGTCGAGGCACACGTAAACCGTGTCGGCGTCGTAGAGGTCGGCCCTGATGTCGTTGACGAAGGCGGTTGCCGGGACGCCTGGCAGATCGCCCACCGGGATCGCTTTCCAGTTGTCACCACCGTCTGCGCTGACCTGGAGCAGACCGTCGTCGGTGCCGGCCCACAGCAGACCTTCCTGGATGGGCGATTCGGCCAACGAGGTGACGGTGTTGTAGTTCGACATCGCGAAGAGATCCCAGGGCGCGGTCGAGCTCCATTGCCGGCCCATCACCGGCAGAAGGATGCGATCCTGGTTCTTGGTCAGGTCAGGGCTGATTGGAGTCCAGCTGTCGCCCCGGTCGTCCGACCGCCACACCCGCTGGCTGGCGAAATACAGTCGGGTCGGCGAGTGCAGACTGATCAGGATCGGCGCGTCCCAGTTGAAGCGTTCGGGTGGATCGCCGGGCTCTGGTTGGGGCTGGATGTAGACAACGCCGCCGGTGGTGCGGTCGGTGCGCACCAAATTGCCCTGCTGCCACTCCGAGTACACGATGTCGGGGTTTCCCGGTTCGACCGCCGGCTGGTGGCCGTCGGCGAAGAGGGTGATAAACCAGTCGGCGTTCGAGATCCCGTTGATGTTGTCGGTGCGGGTCGGCCCGCCCTGAGTGTTGTTGTCTTGGGTGCCGCCGTAGACGTTGTAGAAGGGCTTGGCGTCGTCCACCGCCAGCTTGTAGAACTGGGTCACCGGCAGATTGGCTACGAAGCGCCAGCTTTCGGCGAGGTCGAAGCTTTCGTAGAGCCCGCCGTCGGTGCCGGCGAGCAGCCACTCGGGATCGTCGGAGCGGAAGGCGAGCGCGTGGTTGTCCACGTGCTTGGATTCGTTCTTAACTCGGCGGAAGTTCCGGCCGCCGTCGTCCGAGACCTGCATCCGCACGTCCATGAGGTAGACGCGGTCAAAGGCGTGAGGGCTCGCTACCAGCTCCTGATAGTAGTGGGGCCCGGTGGCGCCCGAGACGGCTTCGGAACGCTTCTCCCAACTCGCACCGCGGTTGGTGCTGCGCCAGAAGCCGCCCTCGCGGTTATCGAGTTCGATGACCCCGTAGACCACGTCCGGGTTCTGCGGCGAGATCGCGAGACCGATCTTGCCCACATTTCCCTCTGGAAGACCGTTCGTCAACTTGGTCCAGTTGGCGCCGCCGTCGGTGGTCATGTGGATCCCGGACTCGGGCCCACCGTCGATCACGGCCGCCACCGTGCGGTGGTGTTGCCAGGTGGCGGCGTATAAGACCTTGGGGTCGCGCGGGTCCATGATCACATCGGTGACCCCGGTCCACTCACCGTCGGAGAGGATGTTGTTCCAGGTAAGGCCGCCGTCGGTGGTCTTGAAGAGCCCGCGCTCGCCGCCCGGTGACCAGAGCGGGCCTTGAGCCGCCGCGTACACGGTGTTTGAGTCTGACGGATCGACGATGATCTCGGAGACGTGCTGCGACTCCTCGAGACCCATGTTCTTCCAACTCGAGCCGCCGTCGGAGCTTTTGTAGACACCGTCGCCGAAGGCCACGTGACGGCCGCCGACGTTCTCACCGGTGCCGACCCAGACGATCTCCGGGTTCGACGGATCGAGGACGACGCAGCCGATCGAGTACGAGTCCTGCTTGTCGAAGATCGGCTCCCAGGTAGTGCCGGAGTTGGTGGTCTTCCACACCCCGCCCGAGCCCACCGCCACATACCAGGTACTGGGATCCGCGGGGTGGATCGCGATGTCCGCGATCCGGCCCGACATCAGCGCCGGGCCGATGCTGCGGAACTTCAATCCAGCAAAAGACTTTGCGGTCATCTCCGTGTCGGAGCTATCTTCACCGGCAGCCGCGATTGGCAGCGCTACAGCAACAACGACCAACAACAACAGAGCTTTTCTCATGTGACCCCCCATGCTCCCCCGCCGCCACGGTAGCAGGGCTGGGAGCGGTCGTTGAGGGATTGGGTGCCTGGGCTACAATGCTTCCTTGAGAAAACTCGCTTATCGACGAGGGAGAGAAACATGGATCGCACGAAGCTCGTGAGGCTGGTATTGGTATTGAGTGTGGCGCTGTTGATCGGGTGCACGACGGTGGGACCGGATTATGAGCAGCCGGAAACTCAGATGCCCGACGCCTGGCACACGGCGGCCACCGAGGGTCTCGAGGAAGGCGATGCAATTCTCCAGACCTGGTGGCGGGTCTTTGACGATGAGCAGCTCGACGATCTGGTCATGCGTTCGGCCGGAGGCAACCTCCCTCTGCGCGAGGCGATGTGGCGGGTGGAGGAAGCGCGCGCCCTGCGTGGCGTCGTCGCCGGCGCTCAGAAACCGCAGGTCGGGTTTTCCGGTGACGCCTCGCGCGCCCAGCCGAGCGACAACGGCATCGTCGGCGACTTTGCGCCCCCCGGGGGTTTTGACGCCGGCAACCTCTTCAGTCTCGGGCTCGGGGCGGTCTGGGAGATCGACGTCTTCGGTCGTATCCGACGCCAGGTCGAGGCTGCGGACGCCACGGCAGAGGCATCTATTGAGGCCTACCGCGACGTCCTGGTGTCGCTCTACGCCGAGACCGCCCTCGCATACGTCAGCGTGCGAACCTCGCAGGAGCGGTTGCGGATCTCCCACCAGAACGTGGAGGCGCAGGAGGACACTCTCCAGCTCACCAAGGACCGATTTTCGGCCGGGCTGGTGTCAGCCCTTGATGTGGCCCAGGCGGAGTCCAACCTCGCCAACACCTACTCGTTGATTCCGGTCATCGAGCGCGATCTCAATCAGGCGCTCAACCGCCTGGCGGTGCTGCTCGGAGAACGGCCCGGGGCCCTGCACCAGGAGCTCGCCGCCGAGGTTTCGATCCCGCACGAGCCGGACGAGGTGACCACCGGGCTTCCGGTCGAGCTGCTTCGGCAGCGCCCTGATGTTCGTCAGGCCGAACGCCTGCTCGCTGCGCAGACGGCGCGGATCGGGGTCGCCACGGCCGATCTCTACCCGACCTTTGGGTTGTCGGGCTTCTTTGGTGTCGAGGCGATCTCCGGAGGTGATCTGCTCAGCGGTGACAGCCTGACCTGGAATCTCGGTCTGCCGGTCCGCTGGAACATCTTTGCGGGCGGCAGCATCCGGTCGCAGATCCGGGTCGAGGAGTCGCGAACCAACCAGCTCCTCGCAAACTACGAGCAGACGGTGCTCCTGGCCCTCGAGGAGGCCGAGAACGCGATGGTGGCCTATGCCAAGGAGGTCGAGAGGCGGGAACGGTTGACCCAGTCGGTCGAAGCGACCCAACGATCGCTGAATCTCGTCCTGACCCAGTACACCGCGGGGATCACCGATTTCCAGAATGTCCTCGATACGCAGCGCACGCTCCTGCTTCGGGAAGACGAGCTGGCGGTGGCCGAGGGCTTCGTCATCGGCAACTTGGTCCGCCTCTACCGGGCCCTCGGCGGCGGCTGGGACCCGAACGCCGCCGATCCTGATGCGCAGGAGAATGTGCCAACGGAGGAAAACCGGCAGGTCGCGCTGTCGAAAACCGCCGACACAGCAAGCTGATATTGGATTCTCGCGGTATTCGTGAGAGAATGCCTCGCCCCTTGTAGATGGGGGAGTACTCCATGTTGCGTGGGCACAGATACGTTGGAATACAAAGATACGAAAGAAGGAGGAAGAGCATGCGAAAGACATTGATGAGTTTGGCGGTCGTGGGCGTGATCGGACTGCTGGTGATGCCGGGTCTCGGCTGCGGGAAGCCGGAGGCCGAGGACGTCGCCGATGAGACGGTCGTGGTCGTCGAAGAAGAAGCTGGTGAGACGGTCGAAGTGGTGGAGGAAACCGAGGTCGAGGAAGCTGAGTGGAAGTCGATGAAGCAGGATTCCAAGGCGGCCAAGCTCGACAACACCGCCGAGGAGTCGCTGCTGACCCTCTTCGCCGAGAACCCGAAGACCAGGGAGCTCTACCTGCGGTCGTACGGCTGGGCGGCCTTTGACAATCTCAAGCTCGCCTTGGGCGTCTCCGGCGGCGGTGGCAATGGAGTTGCGGTAGTCCGGGCGACCGGAGACAAGACCTATATGAAGATGGGAACCGCCGGCATCGGCGTCGGCCTCGGCGTCAAGAAGTACCAGGTGGTCTTCTTCATGCAGGACTCGCAGACCTTCGACCAGTTCGTGGACAAGGGTTGGCAGGCTGATGCCGCCGCCGGCGCGGTTGCCGGAAAGGCAGGGGTCGAGGTGATGACCGACTTCGTAAACGGTCTCGCCGTGTACCAGCTGACCGAGAAGGGCCTGATGGCGAACGCCGACATCGCCGGCACCAAGTACTGGAAGAACAAGAAGCTCAACGACTAGCATCGTCAGTTAATCAGTCTCTAATCCCCCGGCGAAAGCCGGGGGTCTTTTTTCTGCCGTCGTTCGTGCGAGGTACGCAAGCTGCAGGAGCTTCGCGTTCCGATGGTTTTTCGGGAGTCCAGGGTCGGGAAACGCCAGCCGCGAAGCGGCGACAGATACTTAGCCTGGGGCGTGAGCCCCAGGAAACGAAGGTCACCTTTCCAGCCAGCCCTGAAGGGGCGACAGATCGGGGTTGCGGCGTGAGCCGCGACCATCGGCGTTGGAATGTCTGTCGCCGCTTCGCGGCTTCTTCGATTTTTTTGACTCTCAATCCTGGGGCTCACGCCCCAGGCTATGAATCTGTCGCGCCTTTGGCGCTTGATGACATGCCGGCTTCAGCTGTTGTGTCGTCGGGGAGAAAACGATCTCGGCGACCGGACGGTGTAGGCTGTCCGGCATGGATCGAACCCGAGTGCTGTCGGTGGCGCGGGGCGACGCCCCGGCGGACTTGGCCCTGGACGGCGGCCGGGTGGTCAACGTCTTCACCCACGAGATCCTCGAGCAGTCGGTGTCGGTCGTGGACGGCGTCATTGCCGCCGTGGGCGAGGGCCGTGATGCCCGGGAGCGGGTCGATCTTGGCGGGCGATTGTTGCTGCCGGGTTTGATTGATGCTCACGTCCATCTCGAGAGCAGCATGGTGGTCCCGTCCGAGTTCGCGCGCGCGGTCGTCCCGCGTGGGACCACGACGGTGGTCTGCGACCCGCACGAGATTGCCAACGTCGCCGGGCTCGACGGCGTTCGCTGGATGCTCGCCGCCTCCGCCGACCTTCCGCTCGACGTGCTCGTCATGGCGCCGTCCTGCGTGCCGGCCACCGATCTTGCGACCTCCGGCGCCCGTCTGACGGTGGCGGATCTCGCAACCCTGGCAGGCGAGCCGCGGGTGCTGGGGTTGGCAGAGGTGATGAACGTTCCCGGGGCGGTGCTCGGTGATCCCGAGGTCCACGCCAAGCTCGACACATTCGTTGGGTGCCCGGTGGACGGCCACGGGCCCGGCCTCGGCGGCCGGTGGCTCGATGCCTACATTGCCTGCGGAGTGGGTTCTGACCACGAGTGCCTAACCGCAGAAGAGGCGGTGGAGAAGCTGCGCCGCGGGATGCGGGTCTTTCTCCGCGAGAGCACCGGGGCCAAGAACCTCATCGATCTGCTGCCAGCGGTCACCGGGGCCACTTTGCCGCGCTGCGCCCTGTGCACTGACGACCGCCATCCCCATGACCTCCTCGACGAGGGCCACATCGACCACCTCCTACGATTGGCGATCGAGCACGGGCTCGACCCGGTGATGGCCGTTTGCCTGGCCACCCTGAGTGCGGCCGACGCGTTCGGGCTCAACGACCGTGGTGCGGTGGCACCGGGCCGCCGTGCCGATCTGGTGGTGTGCTCAGACCTCCGGAGCTTCGGCGCCGAGGTGGTCTTTGCCGGCGGCCGGGTGGTGGCCCGCGACGGAAAGCCGGTCTGCGATTGGCCGGTAGCCGACGTTGGCAACCGCTCCTTGCCGGCGGCCATCGCCGTCGATGTCGACGCCCTCGACTTTCGGGTCCATGCCGCGGGTCCGTCCTGCCGCGTCATTGGAATCGTCCCTGGGCAGCTCGTCACCGAACATCTGGTCGAGGAGCTACCTGTGGAGAATGGCTCAGCGCTGCCCGACGCGGACAGCGACATCGCCATCCTCGCGGTGGTCGAGCGACACCACGGCACCGGCAACGTGGGCGTCGGCTTTGTCCGCGGCCTCGGTCTCCGATGCGGGGCTATCGCCGGAACCGTCGCCCACGACCACCACAACTTGATTGTTGCAGGTTGTGACGAAACCAGCATGCGCACCGCG
>JAOZUP010000546.1 GCA_029938595.1 Thermoanaerobaculales bacterium
ACCAAAACTCCCTTTTTCGCTGCCATAATTCACCCCCTGGGTCGAATCTGTTCCTGATTCACGCTTCCAAATGTCGCTACCCCAACTACAGAGCAGCGTAAAAAAAGTTGGTGCCGTTTCATGGCTCGAGCTCATTTCGGGAAGGACCGATCCATCGCTCCTCCACCGGCGCTCCGTCGACGGAGACCATTAGCTTCAGCAAGTCGTCTGAGTTTTCGGCGCTGGCTGACAGCCTCACGGTGCCGGGCCCGATGGTTCGCACTGAGACCCATCCCTGCGCTGTGGTTACTTCGGTGGCCGATGCGTTGGTGCTGTTCAGGCCCGCGAAGCGAACCGGTCCGTCAGCGCCAGTGAGGGTGACGCCGAGGTTGATCTCAGCTGTGAGCATCACGTCAATCACCACATCGGCTCCGGACCGGCTCGCGAAGACGGTGCCGGCGCCGGCTACGAGCTGGATCTCCACCGGTGCAGCGCCGGGTTGGACCGACGGCGTGATCATCGTCCCGGTAACCCGCGATTGGTCGATCGACCGGCCTGTGCCGGGGTGCATCAGGTAACCGATGGTCACGCCGATCAGCAGGCTCGCCGCCAAGGGCAGCCATCGTACCGACCAGCCCGTCGCCGAGTGGGTGTGCGGTGCTGGGGCTGGGTGGTCTGTCCGAGAAGATGGCGGGTTCGTGTTTGCCAGCGCGCCATTGATTCTTCCCCGGAGCTCCTGGGGCGGCTGCACCTTTTCCAGCCTATCCAGCTCTTCGGCGATGGTCGTAATCTGGCGTTCGATCTCCTGCGGTTCCGGGTGCTCGGTGAGGTGGGCCTCGAGCTCCGCCAGCTCCTCGGGTTCGATCGTGCCATCGATGCGGGCCCACAGGAGGGCCTCGAGGCGATCGCTATTCATGGGGTAAACCCCCAATTTGTCAGGATCACGCGCAGCCGTTGCCGTGCGGTAAAGAGTCGTGATTTGACGGTTTTCTCCGGGATCTCGAGAAGCTCGCCGATCTCGCGGTACGAAAAACCCTCGAGGTGCTTGAGTACGATCACTGTCCGGTAGTTCGGCTCGAGCTCATCGAGCGCCCGCTTGAGTTGACCGCTGGCCTCGGTCGAATCGAAGATCTCAGCGGGCCCGCGGCCCTCCGTTGCCGTGTCCTCCACAAACTCCGTGTGTTCCTTTCGACGGCCCACCAGGTTGAGGGATTGGTTGACGGCGATCCGGTAGATCCAGCTGAAAAATCGGTAGGAGGGGTCAAAGGTATGGAGCTTCTCGTAGGCGTTGACGAACGCGCTCTGGGTCGCGTCCATGGCGTCCTCGACTGAGCCGGTGATGCGGTACGCCGCGCTGAAGAGCGGGCCCTCGTAGCGGTCGACAAGCTTGTCGAAAGCGCGTCGGTCTCCACGGAGGCAGGCTTCAATCAGCATGGCGTCATCATCTCTCGTCATAACTACCGGCTCCGGCGACAAATGTTGGTGAGCGTCTCGTTCCTCCTCAATACGCGATCTCGAAGATGTTGTCGAAGCCCGCAATCTGGAAGATCTCGCGGATGTGCGGGCTGAGGTTGATCAGGGTCAAGCCGCCGCCACCGTCGACCAATCGTTTCTGGGTGCCGAAGAGCAGACCGAGTCCGGCGCTCGAGATGTAGCTGAGCTCCGCGAAGTCAACTTCACAGGACTCCTTGACCTGGTTGAATACTGCCCTCGCCGCGTCCACCTGCGAGGCGTCGAGCCGTCCGTTCAGGCTGATGGTGCCGTTTTCGTTGCGCTTGATCTCGAACATCTCAGTTCTCCAGTGTCTTTGTGACCGTGATCCGCATCCGGCGGCCCTCAGGTTCATAGTCGTAGTTCAGGTCGTCAACCATCGACCGAACGAGGTAGATCCCCAGACCGCCGGGCCGCCGCTCGCCGATGCCGGCGTCCACCATAGGGACCTCGGCGGTTTCGGGGTCGAACGGCTCGACGTCAGTGTCGACGATCTCGAGGAGCACGCGGTTGTCCCGGCGCTCGATGCTGACCTTGATCTGGTCGCCGCCGCCCTCGTTGTGCCGGACCATGTTGGTGAAGAGCTCCTCGACCACGAGGTTGATGCAGAACGAGGTCTTCTCGTCGACCCCCTGGCCGTCCGAAAACGTCTCCAGGAACGCGAAGACCTCGCCGAGGGCATCGATCTCGCGTCGGAACTCCCCGCTGACCTCCGTCACTCCTCCAAACCCCCGTTCGACACCAACCCGCCGCCCCGAACTCTCCGGAGCGGAAACTCTCAATCTACCTTGATGTCGCTGTTCGTCACTCTACCATGGAAGGAAGGCATGAGCAGTCGTTCAAGGTTCAGACTTTCGAATGTTCGAGATTGCCAAGACCGTTATTCGATCAAGCACCGACTTTCACGGCGTAACTCGCAAGGCGATGCCGGAAGACGCGAAAGACACATAGCCAGGGGAGTCAGCCCACGGAGCCGTTCGAACGTTTAGAGGTTGAACGTTTGAAGGTTGAGGTGCCTGAGCGCCGGAGGCGCGACAGACTCATAGCCTGGGGCGTGAGCCCCAGGTACCGACCAGAACCAAGACCCCAAGCCCTGAAG